>CAZYGO010000417.1:0-8168 GCA_964647455.1 uncultured Rhizobium sp. | reverse complement strand
ACCTGGTGAGCTTCGGCGTCGCCCCCGCCATCATCCTCTACACCTGGACGCTGACCGGGCTTCCCACCACCGGCTGGATCGCCGCGCTTTTATTCTGCGCCGCCAGCGCCATACGCCTGGCGCGATTCAATGTGCAGGCGGCGCGCGACGAAGGCGCCACCAACGTCCATCCCTATTTCACCGGCCTGCCCACCCCCGCGGCGGCCTGCATGATGCTGCTGCCGCTGCTGGTGTCGTTCCAGTGGAACGATCCGGTGGTGGCGCGGCCCGGCATTTCGGTGGTGATCCTGGCCATCACCTCCGCGCTGATGGTCAGCACCCTGCCGACGCCCTCGATCAAGTACATGAAACTGCAACGCCAGCATCGCGTGCTGGCGACGCTGGCCTTCGCGGCCCTGGCGACGCTGCTGGTGCTCTGGCCCTGGGCGACGCTGACCGGGGCGCTGCTGATCTATATCGTCACCATTCCCTTTGCGATCTTCGGCGCACGGCACAGGCACGCCTGACGCCCGCCACGCCACGCAGCCTTTACGGCCACGCAGCGTGGGGTGGGCAAACTGAATGCGTCCGGCTAGTGGCTCGCCGTTCCGGTGCTGGGCGTGGTCGCCGCGGGCTTGGGCGCGAAGGCCTGGGCGCGCCAGGCATTGACCTGGCCCGCCGACTGGTAATCACCGCCATAGCTCTGGCCGAAGCTGTTGTAGCTGGGGCCGTTGTTCACGTCCGGCTGCGAGAGGGTCAGCGTCATGCCGCCGCCGCCACCGCCACCACCGCCGCCGCCGCCGCCGCCGCCATAGCCGACGCCGCCAAACCAGCCGCCCTGCTCGATGGTGATGGCCGGGGCCTGCACCTGGGCATAGGCGTCGCCATAGCCGGCCCCGCCCGAAGGCATCGGGCCGTAAGGCGGCAGGTCGGCGGGGCCGTCATAGGCCGGCACCGGCGACACGCCCATCGCCTGGGGCGACGGGACATAACCCTGCGGCGCCACCGTCCAGTGATGGGTGTAGCCATAGCCATCCACCGGGGCGGAGGCGGCGTAATCATAAGAACTTCCGGCAGCCGCGGCCGGGGCGGCGCAGTTGCAATTGCCGGTGGGGACGCTGCGGCGCGCGACGCGGGCGGTCGCGCGGGGCGTGCGCGGCTTGACCGCCGGCAGCGGGGCGCGTTCCACCACCTTCTCCTTCGCCAGGGCGGCGCGCACGGCGTCGCGGCAGCCGCAATCGGCGGCGCTGGCGGGGCTGACGATGGTAAACGCCAAGGCGGCGAAGCTCGCGGATGCGAGCAAGCTATACCTCAAGACACAGACTCCTTCGTTTTCAAGGCGTGTCGCGGGGCAAAGCGATGCGCGTTTCAATATGGGACGTTCTATTTCGGGACAGCGCGAGGGGCCAGCGCGATCTGGCGAAAGGGTTAACGCAAAGCCCTCTTAACGTCTTGGCTTGTAAGGTTCCCGGCGAGACCGGGACCCGATGATCAGCATCAAGGCCAGTGTGCAGCCTTTCGCGCAGGAAGAGCAGGCTCGAGAGAGCAGGCTCGAACTGGCGCTGCTGCGCGGCGTGCTCGACAATCTCAAGGCCAACCGCGTGATGATCCCGCTCTTCGCGCTGGGCATCTGCGCCATGTTCTCGCCCTGGGTGAAGCCGGGCACGCTGGCCTTGTGGTATGGCGTGGTGCTGGCCGGGCTGGTGCCGCAATTCCTCCTGACCTGCATGCTGCCGGCCGGCATTCTGCCGGTCGCCGAGACCGATAAATGGCTGCGGCGCGCCACCATCGCCAACCTGCTCTATGTCATGGCCTGGACCTCGCTGGCGGCCCTGCTCTGGGTGCCGGGCAACGACTTCAACCATCTTCTGATCCAGCTGGTGCTGGCCACTACGCTGACCGCCCATGCCGCGCTGGTGGGAGCCAGCCGCGCCGTCGCCATGCCTGCCTTCTGCTGGTATGGCGTCGTGATGACGCTGGCGCCGCTGCAGAACCACAGCAGCGTCTATTACTATCTCGCCGGGGTCTCGCCGCTGTATGTCGGGTATGTCGCGATGATGGCGCGCCAGCACCATACCCGCGCCCGCGCCGCCCTGGTGCTGGCGGAGGAGCGCAACGCCCTGCTGGCCGAACTGGTCTGCGCCAAGCTGGAATCGGACCGCGGCCGCGAGAAGGCCGAAGCCGCCAGCCTGGCCAAGTCGCAGTTCCTCGCCAATATGAGCCACGAGTTGCGCACGCCGCTGAACGCCATCATCGGATTTTCCGAGCTGATCTCGACGCGCATCTTCGAGAATGAGCAGGAGCGCAATTACGAATACGCCAAGATGATCCATGGCTCGGGCCTGCATTTGCTGACCCTGATCAACGACATTCTCGACCTCGCCAAGATCGAGGCCGGTCGCTGGAAGCTGGAAGAGCATGAGCTGGACCTGCACCGCACCGCCGCCGATGCGCTGCAGCTGGTGTCGTGGAAGGCGGAAGGCGCCGGCATCACGCTGGTCAACGCCGTCGCCGACGACCTGCCCTTCCTGTATGGCGACGCCCGCGCCCTCAAGCAGATCCTGATCAACCTGCTCTCCAACGCGGTGAAGTTCACCCAGCATGGCGGCCGCGTGACGGTGTTCGCCGAGGAAGACGCTTTCGGCAACCTGGAATTCGGCGTCGCCGACACCGGCATCGGCATTGCCGAGGAAGACCTGCAGCGCGTGTTCGACAGTTTCGGCCAGGGCAAGCACGATGTCGCCATCGCCGACAAGGGCACCGGGCTGGGGCTGGCCATTGTGCGCGGCCTGATCGAGGCCCATGGCGGCAGCGTCACCCTGGACAGCGAAGTCGGCAAAGGCACCCGCGTTACCGTCACCTTCCCCAGGAGCCGGCTGCGCGACCGCGAAAGCCTGCAGACGCGGGTGGCGTAAAATCTGATTGAACCCCTCCGCCCTCCACATCTTTCACAAATCTCGAGCCCGGCAGCAGAGCCGCCGGGCGACTATCCGCTAGGGCAAAGCCCTGCTTCCCCTTCGTTGCGAAGCAACAGGAAGGGGAAGTGCCCGTAGCCGGCCAGGCGAAGCCGTTTAAGCCGGCGAAGGGCGGAAGGGTTCAATCAGACCAGCGTCAGCGGCTGATGCGTCAGAGCGTGGACGAAGCCCAACTTCTCGATCACCTTCGGCGACAGCACGAAAGGATAGAGGTCGGTCAGGCCCATGCTGCGGTTCAGGCTGTTGGTGGCGAATTCGACCGGCAACCAGGCTTCGACGATCTGGTCGAAGCGGCGCGACTGGTAGGGATCGAAGTCGATCGCCGCCGCGATATGGCCCCGCGCCAGGCGCGGCCGCACCTTCAGGCCGAAGGATGCCGCCGTCTCCAGCGTATCGACGATGTGCAGGTAATGCGCCCAGGTTTCGGCGAAATCCTCCCAGGGATGGCTGGTGGCGTACATGCTGATATGGCTGTCCTGCCAGCCGGGCGGCGCGCCCTCGCCGTAATGGCGCTGCAGCGCCGCGCCATAGTCCTGGCGGTCGTCGCCGAAAAGGCCGCGAAAGCCGTTGAGCAGCGCCGGATCGGGCGCCACCAGCCGGTCCCAGAAATAGTGCCCGCTCTCATGGCGGAAATGGCCGAGCAGGGTGCGATAGGGCTCGCCCATACCCTGGCGCACCTTTTCACGCACGGCGTCGTCGGCTTCCTTCAGCGCCAGGGTGATGAGGCCGTTGTCGTGCCCGGTCATCACGCCCTGGGCATGACGCTCGGGCGGATCGGCCAGGAAGTCGAAGGCCAAGCCGTGTTCGGGATTGTCGGCCCGGTTCTCCAGCGGCAGCCCCAGACGCAACAGGGAATAGAACAGCCGGTGCTTGGCCGCTTCGATCTTGCCCCAGAGGACGTCGTTGCCGGGCACGCCCAGGTCGGGGATGACATGGTTGTGGCGGCAGGCGGCGCAGAAATCCTCTGCCGCCCCCGCCGGGACCATCCAGTTGCAGACGCCCAAGGCGTTGTTTTTGCAGAACTTATAGGCGGTATCGGGCGCCGCCAGGACAGTGCCGTCGGGCTCCAGGGCGGTGATCTCGCTCCGGTCGGGCAGGTAGCCCAGCAGGCGGGCACAGGCCTCGCAGCGCCAATTCTCGAAATAAAGGAGCTGACCGCAGCCCTGGCAGCTGAAAAGCCTCATTTTTCCGCGCAAGTGCTGGGTTTCTGGGGAATGGAACGGCCAGGCCGGGCCGCAAGTTCCCACCTGCGGCGGGGCGTCCATAGCCCTCTCTTCGCAGTTGCGGCATAGTTTTCCACAACAGGGGGATCGCATGAGCATCCAGGCCGCGCTGCGCCACGTCACCCGCTACCGCTATGACCGGCGGATCGCGCTGGGGCCGCAGACCATCCGTCTGCGTCCGGCGCCGCATTGCCGCGCCAAGGTGCTGGCCTATGCCCTGACCGTCGAACCGGGCGAGCATTTCCTCAACTGGCAGCAGGACCCGCAATCCAATTGGCTGGCGCGGGTGGTGGTGCCGGAAAAGACCGACCATTTCACGGTGCGGGTGGACCTCACCGTCGAGATGGAAGTCATCAATCCCTTCGATTTCTTTCTCGAGCCCGAAGCCGAGCATTATCCCTTCGCCTATTCGGACGAGCTCAAGGCGGAGCTGGAGCCCTATCTGCGCCCGGCGCAGCTGGGCGCGGCGTTCGAGAAATATCTTGCCGCCATCAGCCGCGAGAAGAAGCAGACCACCGCCTTCCTTTTCGACCTCAACGCCCGCCTCAATCGCGATATCGGCTATCTCATCCGCATGGAGCCGGGCATCCAGACGCCCGACGAGACGCTGGAGAAGAAGTCCGGCTCCTGCCGCGACTCGGCCTGGCTGCTGGTGCAATTGCTGCGGCGGCTGGGAATCGCGGCGCGCTTTGCTTCCGGCTACCTGATCCAGCTCAAGCCCGACGTGAAATCGCTCGACGGCCCGTCCGGCCCGGAAGAGGACTTCACCGACCTGCATGCCTGGTGCGAGGCCTATCTGCCCGGCGCCGGCTGGGTCGGGCTCGATCCCACGTCGGGACTGTTTGCCGGCGAAGGCCATATCCCGCTGGCCTGCGCCGCCAATCCGACCCAGGCGGCGCCGATCTCCGGCGCGCTCGAGCCGGCCGAGGTTCTGTTCGACTTCGACATGACAGTTGCGCGCGTGCACGAGCCGCCGCGCGTCACCAAGCCCTATACGCCCGAGCAATGGGACGAGATCGAGAAACTGGGCGACCGGGTGGATGCGGTGCTCAACGCCCATGATGTGCGCCTGACCATGGGCGGCGAACCCACCTTCGTCTCGATCGACGACCGCAGCGGCGCGGAGTGGCACACCGCCGCCGTCGGCCCCACCAAGCGTGGCCTAGCCGACACGCTGATCCGCCGGCTGCGGGACCGTTTCGCGCCGGGCGGCTTCCTGCATTATGGCCAGGGCAAATGGTATCCGGGCGAGTCGCTGCCGCGCTGGGCCTTCTCGCTCTACTGGCGGGCCGACGGCCAGCCGCTGTGGAAAAATCCCGACCGCATCGCGGCGGAAAAGGCCGACTACCGCCCGGACGTGGAGGATGCGCGGGCGCTGGCCGGCGCCATCGCGCGGCGGCTGGGCCTGGCCGAAAGCTATGTCGTCCCCGCCTATGAGGATTTCTGGCACCATGTCGGCAAGGAAAGGTTGCTGGCGCCCAATGTCGATCCCGTCGATTCCAGGCTGGAGGATGCGGAAGAGCGCCGCCGCCTGACGCGGGTCTTCAGCCATGGCCTGACCAGGGCGGTGGGCTTCGTGCTGCCGGTGGAGGCACGCTATGGTGGCCAGAACCAGACCGGGCGCCGCACCTGGCATTCGGAGCGCTGGCAGACCCGCACCACGCAGCTCTATCTGCTGCCCGGCGATTCCTCCATCGGCTTCCGCCTGCCGCTGGACTCGCTGCCCGATGTGCCGCCCCAGGCGCGCAACTACATGCCGCCGCCCGATCCCTTCGCGCCGCAGGCGGCGCTGGAGCCGCGCGACCATTCCGGCCAGGGCTATTATGACGGGCGCGACCGCGAGACGGCGATGGCGCCGGCCGAGATCGCCGGCGAATTCCGCCCCGAGCAGTTCGATCCCGAACTGGCCGTGCGCACCGCCCTGACGGTGGAGCCGCGTGACGGCCGGCTGTGCGTCTTCATGCCGCCGACCGGCAGCGCCAATGAATATTTCGCCCTGGCCGCGGCGGTGGAGGAGGCAGCGGAGGAACTGGGCGCCGTCCTCCATGTCGAGGGCTATCCGCCGCCTTTCGATGCGCGCATCCACCACATCAAGGTGACGCCCGATCCCGGCGTCATCGAGGTCAACATCCATCCGGCGCGCAACTGGCGCGAACAGATCGCCATCACCCGCGGCCTCTATGAAGAAGCCCATGCGGCGCGGCTTTCGACCGAGAAATTCCTGCTCGACGGCCGCCACACCGGCACCGGCGGCGGCAATCATATCGTGGTGGGCGCGGCAACGCCGCCGGATTCGCCCTTCCTGCGCCGGCCCGACCTGCTGAAGAGCCTGTTGGCCTATTGGCAGAACCATCCGTCGCTGTCCTATCTGTTCAGCGGGCTGTTCATCGGCCCCACCAGCCAGGCGCCGCGCATCGACGAGGCGCGGCTGGATTCGCTCTACGAGCTGGAGATCGCCTTCGACGAGGTGCCGGGGCGCAGCGCCGCCAACCTGCCGCCTTGGGCAGTGGACCGCATCTTCCGAAATCTGCTGGCGGACTCCACCGGCAACACCCACCGCACCGAGATCTGCATCGACAAACTCTATTTCCCCGACGGCCCGACCGGGCGGCTGGGGCTGGTGGAATTCCGCGCCTTCGAGATGCCGCCGCATGCCGAGATGAGCCTGGCGCAGCAATTGCTGCTGCGGGCCCTGATCGCGCGCTTCTGGCGCGAGCCCTATACGCAGAAGCTGGTGCGCTGGGGCACGCGGCTGCACGACCGCTTCATGCTGCCGCATTTCGTCTGGGCCGATTTCGCCGACGTGATCGGCGACATGAACGATCACGGCTTCGCCTTCGACGCCGAATGGTTCTGGCCGCACTGGGAATTCCGCTTCCCGCGCCTGGGGCGGGTGCAGCAGGACGGCGTCGGGCTGGAACTGCGCACCGCACTCGAGCCCTGGCATGTGATGGGCGAGGAAGGCGCCATCGGCGGCACCGTGCGCTATGTCGATTCATCGGTCGAACGGCTGGAAGTGAAGGCCAGCGGCCTCAACGAGGCGCGGCATGTGATTCTCTGCAACGGCCGGCCGGTGCCGCTCACCGCCGTCGGCGGCGAATCGGCGGTGGGCGGGGTGCGCTTCAAGGCCTGGCAGCCCGCCCATGGCCTGCATCCCACCATCGCGCCCCACACGCCGCTGACCTTCGAGGTCTGGGACGGCTGGAAATCCCGCAGCCTGGGCGGCTGCACCTATCACGCCGCCCATCCCGGCGGCCGCAATTTCGAGATCTTCCCCGTCAACGCCTATGAGGCCGAGGGACGGCGGCTGGCCCGTTTCGAGCCCTTCGGCTTTACCGGCGGTGTCTTCAAGCCACGGGCGGAGATGGCGAATCCGGATTTCCCCTATACACTGGACCTGCGCCGGGGCGTGTAGGAGAGGGCGTAAGGGGTGGATTCGTCCGTGGCATCAGCATCAGGCAGCGCGGCCTTCGACGAGCTGCGTGACGAGGAAGGATTGATCCGCCCGCACTGGCGGCCCTTCGCCCGCGCGCTGGGCGCCCTGCCCATGTCCGAATATGAGCGCCGCCAGGCCGCCGCCCGCGCCACGGTGCGCGACAATGGCGTCACCTACAATGTCTATGACGACAGCGCCGGCCAGGCCCGCCCCTGGGAACTGGACATCGTGCCCTTCATCCTTTCGCCGGGCGACTGGAAGGTGATCGAGGCGGCGGTGATCCAGCGCGCCCAGCTGGCCGAGCTGGTGCTGCGCGATGCCTATGGTCCGCAGCAGCTGATCCGCACCGGCATCCTGCCACCGCAGCTGGTGACCGGCCATCCCCAGTTCCTGCGGCCGCTGTCCGGCGTGACGCCGGCGGGCGAATTCCTCCGGCGAAAGGCCGGTCAGAGTCTTGGCGAAACTGCGCCAATGGGCACGGATCAGCCCGTCTTCGTCGCGCAATTCGTCGAACCGGGTACGCGGTTTTCGTCCGAAGGATGCGGATAGAGTTTC
>CAZYGO010000416.1:0-4672 GCA_964647455.1 uncultured Rhizobium sp. | reverse complement strand
CCGGCACCAAAGCCCAGCAAAGCAGCGATGGCCGCGAACTTCACCACCAGGCCGATGAATTCGAGCGCCAGAAAAAGGGCAACAGCGCAAGCCAGGGCAATGATGATTTCGGCAGTGCGCATCTCTAACCCGGGAAATGGTACAGTTGGGTGGGCTCGAACCACCGACCTCCGGATCCACAATCCGGCGCTCTAACCAGCTGAGCTACAACTGCATGTTTGCGCGAGGCGGCGGAACCTATGGTCGTGCCTGCCTAAAAGCAAGCACCTACCAGGCCCCGGTGTTCGGCATGGATTTCCATGGCTCGGCGGGGGGAAGGCGCTCGCCTTCCTGCAGCAATTCGATGGAAATCCCGTCCGGCGAGCGGACAAAGGCCATCCAGCCGTCGCGGGGCGGGCGGTTGATGGTGACCCCGCCATCCATCAGTTTCTGGCAGGCGGCATAGATGTCCTTCACCTGGAACGCCATGTGGCCGAAATTTCGGCCGCCGGTATAGGTTTCCGGGTCCCAGTTGTATGTGAGTTCCACCTCGGGCGATTTCTCGGTGCGGGCGCGTCCTGCGTCATCGGGGGCCGCCAGGTAGACCAGGGTGAAGCGGCCCGGCTCGTGGTCGGTGCGCCGCGTCTGCACCAGGCCCAGCTTGTTGACGTAGAAGTCCAGCGCCGCGTCGAGGTCGGCGACGCGCACCATGGTGTGGAGATACCGCATCTTCGTGTCCCTAAATACGTGCACGGCAAGGCAAAATTGCCGCCACCGGGCGCCTTTTAACCATTGATTAACCCTGACCGGCAACCCTTGGAGCGATTCTTTCCAAAGGTCTCGCCATGCGCCGCACCGTCGCCCTTCTGGCCGGACATTTCACGATCTGCGGCCTGGCCTGGGCAGCGGCCCAGGACCTGCCCTACCCCGGCGACCCGCCGCCCGGCGAAGGCCCTTCTGGCGTCTATGTCGCCCTGCGCGGCAGCCTCACCTTTGACGGCCGGGGCGCCAATGTCAGCATCCCCACTACGCCTACCGCCACGGCGTTGCGGCCCTCCCATGACGTGGGCGGGGGCGCCTCCCTCGCCCTGGGCACCGAACTCCCCTTCGAACTGCGGGCCGAGACCGAGCTGCTGTACCGCAACCGGCCGGTGAAGAACGTGACCCTGGGCAGTACCACGGCGGCCGGGGGCGGCCACAACCAGAACGCAGCCCTGATGGCCAACCTGGTCTGGGCACCCAAGTTCGACGGCATGCCGATCCGTCCCTATATCGGCGGCGGTGTCGGCACCGCCTACACCTACGGCCAGATCAACGACGCCAGCGGCGCCAACATCTATCTGCAGAATACCGGCTGGCACTTCGCCTATCAGGGCATGGCCGGGCTGGAAATCCCGCTGATGCCGGGCGCCAGCCTCACCGCCGGCTACCGCTGGATGCACACCGACAATGTCCGGGGCCGCTGCGGCACCAGCGGACTCGCCCCGGCGCTGGCCTGCACCAAGTATGGCTTTGACGACCAGGGCGTTGATCTCGGCTTCAAGATCGACCTGCCCTGACCCTCCCCGCTTGAGGTGAGTTCTCCTTTGGCTACAGTGGCGCCATGCGCCGCCGGCTGTTCCTGACCCTTGTTGTCCTGATTGCGGCGGCCGGCGCCGTGTTCTGGTGGTGGTCGCGGCCCCTGCCCATCCTGAATGTCGTGACCTGGCCGGGACCCTATGGCCGCGCCCAGGCGGCGGCGCAGATGCAGGCCTATGGCACCGACAGAAGGGCGGATGTCCGCATCCAGCAATGGGCCGACAACGGCACGCTCGACGAGCTGCGCCGTGCCATCGAAAACCATCGCGCCGGCGACGTGGTCGACCTGGAGATGCCGGTGGCGGTCGCCGCCTGCAAGGCGGGGCTGCTGGAGCCGCTGGACGCGGGCGCGCTGCCACCCGGCGATGACGGCACGCCCGCGGAAAAGGACTTCTACAAGGGGATGACGGGCGACTGCTTCGTCGCCAGCGCCATCTATGCCCAGATGATCGTCTGCCTGCCCTGCCAGGCCGGTGGCGTGAACGACATGGCCGGGCTTTTCGCGCTGGTGGCGAAGGGCGAGAAGATCGCCCTGCAGCGCGGCGCCCGGATCAATCTGGAGATGGCGCTGCTGGCCGATGGCGTGAAGCCCGACGAGATCTATTCCACCCTGGAAACCGATGCCGGCGTGGCGCGGGCCTTTGCGCGGCTGGACACGATCCGGCCCAATATCGTCTGGTGGACCGGTGCGGACCAGCCCATCGCCCTGCTGCGCGGCGGCGAGGTCCGCATCGCCACGGCCCTGACCGCCAATGTCCAGGCCTCCGCCGCGCATGTGAACCTGCCGCTTTTTCCCATCCAGTTCTATGAAGCCGATGTCCTGGCCGTGCCCCGGGGCGGTGCCAGTACGAAGCGCGCGATGGATTATGTCCGCTATGCCACCGGCACGGCGCCGCTGGCGAACATGGTGAAGTTCGCGCCCTTTGCCCCGCCGCGCCGCTCATCCCGTGCGCTGCTGGCCTCGCTGCCGGCGGGGCCGACGCGCGATTTCGTCCTGGACCAGGGCGACGCGCTCGACCACTCTTTCGCTGTCGACGATGCCTGGTGGGACGCGCATGGCGCGGCGCTCGAAGCCCGGTTCCGCGCCTGGGCGGGCGGGGCCTGATGCTCTCCTACGCGCTGCGGCGCCTCGCGGGCGCCATTCCCACCCTTCTCATCATCGTCACCCTGACTTTCTTCATGATGCGGATCGCGCCGGGCGGGCCGTTCGATTCCCAGCGCCGCCTGCCGCCCGAGGTCGAGGCCAACGTCAAGGCCGCCTACAATCTCGACAAGCCGCTCCTCACCCAATACGGCCTTTATCTGGGCCGGCTGGCGCATGGCGACCTGGGCCCCAGCTTCAAGAACAAGGACTTCACGGTCGCGCAGTTGATCGGCACCGGCCTGCCGGTGAGTGCCCGGCTGGGCCTTACGGCCATGGCGCTGGCGGTGCTGATCGGCACCTTGCTGGGAAGCTGGGCGGCGCTCCGGCAGAATCGCTGGCAGGATTACTCGGTGATGACCCTGGCCATGACCGGCATCACCATTCCCACATTCGTCACCGCGCCGCTGCTGACGCTGCTGTTCGGCGTCTACGGCATCACCGTGTTCGGCCATGAGATCACCCTGCCGATTTCGGGCTGGAACGGCGGCGCCTGGCGCAACGTCATTCTCCCGGTGACGGTGCTGGCGCTGCCGCAGATCGCCATCGTCGCCCGGCTGATGCGCGGCAGCATGATCGAGGTGCTGCGTGCCAACTATATCCGCACCGCCCGCGCCAAGGGCCTGCCCGCCTGGCGCATCCTTTTCGGTCATGCCCTGCGCGCGGCGGCGCTGCCGCTGGTGAGCTATCTGGGGCCGGCGACGGCGGCGGTCCTTACCGGCTCGCTGATCGTGGAGCAGATATACTGGCTGCCCGGCATCGGCCGATATTTCGTTCTGGCGGCGCTGGACCGCGATTATACCATGGTGCTGGGCGTAGTGGTGGTCTATGCCGCGCTGATCATCCTGCTGAACTTCATTGCCGATATTCTCCATGCGGTGCTCGATCCCAGGGTAAGGCTGTCGTGATCGCGACCGGCTCCACCAAGAACGCCGAGGCGCTGGCGCGGGCGGTCAAGGGCCGCAGCCTGTGGCGCGATGCCTGGGAGCGTCTGAAACGGAACCGGGCCGCCATGGCCTCCATCGCCCTCCTGGCCGCGATCGCGCTTACCGCCCTGTGCGCGCCACTGCTCTCGCCCTTCCGCTATGACGAGATCAACTACGACCTCATCACCTGCGCGCCCTCCTGGTGGCCGCAAACCGCCGCCTGCACCGCGCCGGGCCACATTTTCGGCACCGATGCGGTCGGCCGCGACCTCTTCGTGCGCGTGCTCTATGGCGCGCGCATGAGCCTGGCGGTGGGCCTGGTGGCGACGCTGGTCTCCCTGCTGATCGGGGTTACCTATGGCGCCACCGCCGGCTACCTCGGCCGACGGATGGACGACGCGATGATGCGGCTGGTGGACATTCTTTATTCCCTGCCCTTCATCTTCTTCGTCATCATCCTGATGGTGGTGTTCGACCGCAACCTGATCCTGCTCTTCCTCGCCATCGGGGCGGTGGAATGGCTGACCATGGCCCGGATCGTGCGCGGCCAGACCATCTCGCTCAAGCAGAAGGAGTTCGTCGAGGCGGCGCAGGCGGCGGGCGTCTCCGGCGCCGGGATCGTCGGCCGCCACATCATCCCCAATGCGGTGGGGCCGGTGGTGGTCTATGTCACCCTCACCGTGCCGGGCGTGATCCTGACCGAGAGCTTCCTGTCTTTTCTCGGCCTTGGTGTGCAGGAGCCGCTGACCAGCTGGGGCGTGCTGATCTCCGACGGCGCCAACCAAATGCAGAGCGCCCCCTGGATGCTGGTCTTTCCCGCCCTGTTCATGGCGGCTACCCTGTTCTGCTTCAACTTCATCGGCGACGGCCTGCGCGACGCCCTGGACCCCAGGGACAGGTAGGCCGCCGATGACCAGCCTGCTCGATATCAGCGGCCTCGACATCCGTTTCGACACGCCGGACGGAGAAGTCCATGCCGTGAAGAATGTCAGCCTCTCGATTGCCGCCGGCGAATGCCTGGGCGTGGTCGGCGAAAGCGGCTCGGGCA
>CAZYGO010000415.1:0-2828 GCA_964647455.1 uncultured Rhizobium sp. | reverse complement strand
CTCGGCGCCGGTGCAGCCGATCATCATCCGGCGTGTCTCGGTGGTGGGTGACAGGCCCGCCGCAGCGGCGGCGAAACCCGCTGCCGCGCCCGCCAGGAAACCGCCGGCGCGCTAGGCCGCCTGGGATGTGTCGCCGTTCTGGGCGGTGAGGATCGCGTAGAGCGCTTCCGCCGAGGAGGCGGCGAGCAGCTTCTCGCAGGTGGCGGCATTGCGCAGCAGGCGGGAGACCCGCGCCAGCGCCTTGAGATGATCGGCGCCCGCCTCTTCCGGCGCCAGCAGCATGAAGACCAGATCCACCGGCTGGCTGTCCACCGCTTCATAGTCGATCGGCGCTTCCAGCCGGGCGAAGACGCCGGTGATGGCCTTGGCTTCGGCCATGCGGCCATGCGGAATGGCGATGCCGGCGCCCACGCCAGTGGTGCCCAGGCGCTCGCGCTCCATCAGGGTCTCGAAGATGCGACGCTCCGGCAGGCACGAAATCTGATGCGCCTTGGCCGCCAGTTCCTGCAGCAACTGCTTCTTGCCCTGGATTTTGAGCGCGGGAAGAATCGCGTCGGGCGCCAGCAGATCGGAAATGTTCATCATGCTTCCTAAAAACGCTGCCGGCCGTGAACCGCGCACCGGGCGCGGAAACGAAGATTTGTGACGCGGGTTCCAGGCCCGCCCCGAAAAGCGGCGGGTTCATAGGCCGGAGCTTTCTTAAAGTCAATCTTGCGCCGGCGGGCGGATTTTGCCTGCGAAAAGCCTGGGTCCGGGCTTAGCAGGCTTTCAGGCGGCGGCGCTCAACCGATGAGGGAATCCGCATCGCTTCCCGGTACTTGGCGACGGTGCGACGGGCAATGTTGACCCCGTCGGCGGTGAGCAGCGAAACGATGCGGTCGTCGGAAAGGATTTCCCGCGGCTCTTCCTTCTCGATCATTTCGCGGATGCGGTCGCGTACCGCTTCGGCGCTGTGCGATTCAGCGCCATCCACCGATTGGATCGAGGCGGTGAAGAAATATTTGAGCTCGAACAGGCCGCGCGGCGTGGCGATATACTTGTTGGAGGTGACGCGACTGACCGTGGATTCATGCATCGAGATCGCGTCGGCGATCATGCGCAGGTTCAGCGGTTTGAGATGCCGCACACCATAAGTGAGGAAGGCGTCCTGCTGGCGCACAATCTCGGTGGCGACCTTGAGGATGGTGCGGGCACGCTGGTCCAGGCTCTTGACCAGCCAGTTGGCGTTGTTGAGGCAGTCCAGCAGATAGGTCTTGGCGTCCTTGTCGCGGGCGCCCTTGGAAACCTGGGAATAATAGCGGGAGTTGACCAGCAGGCGCGGCAGCGTGTCGGTGTTCAGTTCCACAAGCCAGCCGCCGTCCGGGCCGACGCGGACGAACACGTCCGGTACCACCGGGGCCACCTGCTCGGCGCCGAAGGCCAGGCCCGGCTTGGGATTGAGGGTGCGGATTTCCGCCAGCATGTCGGCAATGTCCTCGGCATCCACGCCGCAAAGAGCGCAGAGCTGGGACATGTCGCGGCGGGCGACCAGATCGAGGCGGGTGAGCAGCATGGCCATGGCCGGATCGAGCCGGTCACGGGCCTGAAGCTGCAGCGAAAGACATTCGGCGAGGTCGCGCGCACCCACGCCGACCGGATCGAATCCCTGCAGCACACCCAGCACGGCCTGGACGTCCTCGATCTCGCAGCCCAGCCTATGCACCACCTCCGACAGTTCGGTGCGCAGATAACCCGCCTCGTCGATGCCGTCGATCAGCGCCAGGCAGATCAGGCGGTCTTCGGCCGTCAGGGCGGCGATGGCGAGCTGGGCCTCGAGATGGTCCTTGAGGGTGAGCTCGGCGGCGACCGAGGATTCCATGCCCTCCTCGTCGAAGCCGCCGGAGGATTTCACCTGGGTCCAGTCGGTGAGCGAGCCTTGCGCCGATTGCGGCGCGGCGGCGCTCTGGTCGCCGTCATACATGTTGTCATGCGCCGCCTGGTCCATGTCGGCGGTCTTGGAGAAATCGTCCCGGTTCAGCGCCTCGTCGGCGCGCTCGCCGGGCGCGTCGGCCGCCTGCGGCGCCTCGCTCTCGGCCGGGGCGGGGGTACTGTCGTCGCGTTCCAGGATCGGATTGCGCTCCAGCTCCTGCTCGCAATATTCCGCCAGTTCGATGTTGGAGAGCTGCAGCAGCTTGATCGCCTGCTGCAGCTGGGGCGTCATGACCAGGGACTGGCCCTGGCGAATTTCCAATCTTTGACCGACTGCTGCCATGGCTAGAGGGAGAATTTCTCTCCCAGATAAACGCGGCGCACATCGCGGTCGCTGACGATCTCGGCGGGCGTGCCTTCCTTCAGCACCTGGCCGTCATGCAGGATATAGGCGCGGTCGATCACATCCAGCGCGTCGCGGACATTGTGGTCGGTGATGAGAACGCCGATGCCGCGGTCCTTGAGATGCTTGACCAGGTCGCGGATGTCGCCCACCGCGATGGGATCGATGCCGGCAAAAGGCTCGTCGAGCAGGATGTAGGAGGGGTGGGTGGCCAGGGCGCGGGCGATCTCGACGCGCCGGCGCTCGCCGCCCGACAGGGCGATCGCGGGGGTGTTGCGGACATGGCTGACGCCGAATTCGGCCAGCAGCGCCTCGACCATGGCGTCGAGATGGGCGGCATCCGGCTCCACCAGTTCGGCGGCGGCGCGGATATTCTGTTCGGCGGTGAGGCCGCGGAAGATCGAGGCCTCTTGCGGCAGGTAGCCGATGCCCAGACGGGCGCGGCGGTACATGGGCAGGCGGGTGACGTCATGGCCGTCCACCTCGATCGAGCCGGTATCGGCGGCGATCAGGCCGG
>CAZYGO010000414.1:0-3938 GCA_964647455.1 uncultured Rhizobium sp. | reverse complement strand
GCCGCGGCGGCAAGAGCTGGAACACCAGCGCGGTATGGGACGCGCCGGCCGACGCCGCCATCCCCGGCCGCAGCCTGTTCGCGCTGGTCGATGCCAGCGACCTGGCACAGGGCGAGCGCGTCATCGCCACCATCCCCACGGGCGCGGCGCAAAGCGGCGTGCTGGTGCCGCGCAGCGCCCTGGTGATGGGCGAAGGCGACAGCTGGGCCTATCTCAAGACCGGCGAGAACACCTATCTGCGCAGCCGCGTCGATACGGCCCGCGCCGAAAATGACGGTTACTTCGTCAGCGGCGGCTTCAGCCCCGGGCAGGAAGTCGTGACCACGGGCGCGGGCCAGCTTTACGCGCGCGAGATGAACCCTTCGACCGAGCCGGCCGACTGAGATGCGCCTTCTGGTTGACCTGTGCGTGCGTTTCCGCGGCGCGGTCGCGACCCTGACCCTGATCGCGCTGGCGCTGGGCGTATGGGCGACGCGCACCGCGCCGCTGGACGTGTTTCCCGAATTCGTGCCCTCGCAGGTGGACATCCAGACCGAAGCGCCGGGCTTCACTGCCCAGCAGGTGGAGGAGCTCGTCACCAAGCCGATCGAGAATGCCGTCAACGGCTCCACCGGGCTGGCCACCATCCGCTCGGAATCCATACCGGGCCTGTCGGTAATCACCATCCAGTTCGACGACAACATCAATCTCTACAATGCCCGCCAGGGCATCGCCGAACACCTGGCCGAGATGGGCAACGAGCTGCCGCTGGGCGTGCAGACGCCCAAGCTGTCGCCGCTGATCTCCTCGACCATGGACCTGCTGAAGATCGGCATGGTCTCGGACAAGCTCGATCCCTTTGCCCTGCGCGACCAGGCCGAATTCGTGATGAAGCCGGCCCTGCTGGCGGTGCCGGGCGTGGCGCATGTGCTGATCTTCGGCGGCGCCGTGCGCCAGATCCAGATCGCGCCCGACCTCAAGCGCATGACCGCCTATGGCTTCACGCTTACCGACCTGTCGGACGCGGCCCGCGCGGCGCTGGCCCTGCGCGGCGCCGGCTTTGTCGACATCGCGCACCAGCGCGTGCTGATCCAGACCCAGGTGCCGGCCCCCGATACCGCCGCCGTGGCGCGCGCCGTGCTGGCGGTGCGGGGCGGCGTGCCGGTGACCATCGGCGATGTCGCCACCGTGACGGAAGCGCCGGCGCTGCGCTCGGGCGATACCCTGATCATGGGCCGGCCGGGCGTGCTTTTCTCGCTGGCCAGCCAGTATGGCGCCAACACGCTGCAGGTGACGCGGGCGCTTGAGGAGACGCTCGACCAGATGAAGCCGGCGTTGGCGGCGCAGGGCATCACGATCTATCCGGCCATGCATCGCCCGGCCACCTTCGTGGAGCGGGCGCTGGATTCGCTGGAACATTCGCTGGCGATCGCCGCGGTGCTGATCCTGGCGGTGCTGTTCCTGTTCCTGCGCGACTGGCGTTCGGCCCTGATCACCTTCCTGGCCATTCCCCTGTCGCTGCTGGCGGCGGTGGCGGTGCTGGACTATATGGGCCAGACCCTGAACACCATGACGCTGGGCGGTTTTGCCGTGGCGCTGGGCGTGCTGGTGGACGACGCCATCATCGGCATCGAGAACACCAAGCGCCGCCTGTGCGAGAACAGCCATGCGGCGCAACCGCGATCCAAGCTGGCGGTGATCGTCGATGCCACCATGGAAGTGCGAAAGCCGGTGGTCTACGCCACCCTGGTCGTCATCGCGGTCTTCCTGCCCGAGCTTTTCTCCAGCAGCGTGCAGGGCCATTTCGTCGGGCCGCTGGCGCTGGCCTTCATCCTGGCGGTGCTGGCTTCGCTGGGCGTGGCCCTGACCACCGGCCCCGCCCTCTCGGCCCTGCTGCTGAAGGTGCGCCATCATCATGCTGATGCCGCCTGGCTGCGCTGGCTGAAAGCGCGCCAGGCCGGCGCCATCCACCTGGCCACGGGCGCCTTCTGGCCGGTGGCGGGCCTGCTGGCGTTGCTGACCATCGGGGCGGCCGTGGCCCTGCCCTTCCTGCCTACCAGCTTCATGCCGGATTTCCGCGAAGGCCATTTCGTGATGCAGGTTTCCAGCTCGGTACCGGGCACCTCGCTGGACGAGATGCTGGCGGTGGGCCGGCGCATCAGCGCCGACGTGCTGAAGCTGCCCTACGTCGCCACGGTGGAACAGCAGGTTGGCCGCGCCGAGCTGGGCGAGGATACCTGGGGGCCGCACCGCAGCGAATTCCATATCGAATTGAAGGCCGACGCCACGGTCGACCAGAGCGAGGCGCAGGACGCGCTGCGAAAGATCCTCGACAAATATCCCGGCCTGCAGACCGAGGTGGTGACCTTCCTGGGCGACCGCATCAGCGAGAGCCTGACCGGCGAGACCGCCGACATCGCCATCAAGGTGTTCGGCGACAGGCTGGATTCCCTGGACGCCAATGCCCATGCCATCGTGAATGCATTGAACGGCACGCCGGGCATCGTCGACCTGCAGTTCAAGCCGCAAAGCGGCACGCCCACCCTGGCGCTGGAACTCATCCCCGAGGCGCTGACCGCCAGCGGCCTGAAGGCGCAGGATGTGCTGGACGCGGTGCAGACCGATTTCTCCGGCACCACGGTCGGCCAGACCTATGCCGGAGTGCGCTCGGTCGATGTGGTGCTGCGCCTGCCGGAAGAGGCGCGCAACCGGCCGGAGATGCTGTCGTCGCTCATGATCGCCAGTCCGGCCGGGCCGGTGCCGCTGTCGCAACTGGCCCACATCACCCCCACCGACACCCGCTATTCGATCCAGCATGACGGCGGCCAGCGCTATGTCGCCATCACCTTCAATGTCGAAGGCCGCTCGCTGGATGCGGTGGTGAACGACGCCAGGGCGCGCATCGACAGGCAGGTGAAGCTGCCGGCGGGCGTCTATGTCCAGTTTTCCGGCGCGGCGGCGGAAGCGGCAGCCGCCCGCAACCAGACGATGCTTTACACCGCCTTCGCGCTGGTGCTGATCGGGATGATCCTGTTCATCAGCTTCGACTGGCGCGCCAACACCTGGCTGGTGCTGGTCAACATGCCCTTCAGCCTGATCGGCAGCGTCGCCGCCATCGTCCTTCTGGGCCAGGGCCTGACCCTGGGCGCCATGGTCGGGCTGGTGACGGTGTTCGGCATCAGCGCCCGCAACGCCATCCTGCTGCTGGCGCATTACGAGCATCTGGTGGTGGCGGAAGGCGCGCCCTGGAACGCGGGCACCATCGTGCGCGGGGCGCAGGAGCGGCTGGTTCCCATTCTGATGACGGCGGCGGTGACGGCGCTGGGCCTGATGCCGCTGGCTTTCGGCATGAATGCGCCCGGCCAGGAAATCGAAGGCCCCATGGCGGTAACGGTGCTGGGCGGCCTGTTGAGCTCGACACTGCTGAACCTGATCGTCCTTCCGGCGCTGGCGGAACGCTTCGGCGGCCCGGCCGACACGCAGGTGCCCGCATGATGCGCAAGGCGCTCCTGCTTTCCTCGGCCCTGCTGGCCGCCGGTTGCGCGCAGCAGACAGCGCCCCCGCCCGGGCTGGCGCCGACCGACGTGCCGGCAGCTTTCGAGCAGGCCTCGTCCGCCAGCGCGATCTGGCCGGCGCCGGACTGGTGGGAAGGCTTCGGCAGCCGCGAGCTGGCGGCGCTGGAATCGGCGGCGCAAGCCAGCAATCTCGATATCGCCCAGGCGGCGGCGCGGCTGCGCCAGGCCGATGCGCGGTCGCGCCAGGCCGGCGCCGCGCTGCTGCCCACGATCTCGCTGAACGGCAGCGGCCAGAACTTCACGGGCGCGGGCGGCGGCGGCTCCGGCAACGAGACCGACTTCTTCGCCGGCGTCGGCGCCAGCTATGAGCTGGACTTCTGGGGCAAGAACAGAGCGGGCGTGGATTCCGCCGACGCTCTGCGCCGGGCCAGCGCGGCGGACCGC
>CAZYGO010000413.1:0-5660 GCA_964647455.1 uncultured Rhizobium sp. | reverse complement strand
AGCCGATCTCGTCGCCGGCGCGGCCGATCATCGGCACCACGCCGGCGGTGGACAAGGTGACGCGGCGCTTGCTGAGCGCCAGCGCGCCGCCATCGGTGACGATGGCGAGCGCCGCCTTCACGTGATCGAAATTGTAGAGCGGCTCGCCCATGCCCATCATCACCACATTGGTGACCTTGCGATCCTCGCGCGTCGAAGGCCAGTCATCCAGGGCGTCGCGGGCGATGAAAAGCTGTCCAAGGATTTCGGCGGGGCTGAGGTTGCGCACCAGCTTCTGGGTGCCGGTGTGGCAGAATTTGCAGGTCAGGGTGCAGCCGACCTGGGAGGAGACGCAGAGCGTGCCGCGATCCTCTTCCGGGATATAGACGGTTTCGAATTCGATGCCGGGGCCGGTCCGCAGCAGCCATTTGCGGGTGCCGTCATTGCTGAGCTGGGCGGTGACGATCTCCGGCCGCGCCAGGGAGAATTTCTCCTCCAGCAGGGCGCGGAAATCCTTTGCCAGGTTGCTCATGCGCGCGAAATCGGGCGCGCCATGGACATAGAGCCAGTTCCACAACTGGTCGGTGCGCATGTTGGCGGATTTCTGCGGGATACCCGCCGTCAGAAGCGCCGCCTTCAGTGCCTGGCGATCCAGGCCGATCAGTGAGGTCTTTTCGGCCATCACATCTTGCAGGCGTCGTGGATCTTGGCGAGCGCGTCGTTGAAGCCCGCCAGGGAATAGGTGTCGGAGGTCTTGGTGCCGCGCGCCGAGACGCCGGAGGCGACGGCGGAGACGCCCTTGGCCATGGTGTCGATCAGGCGGGCATTCTCAGCCAGGCCCTGCAGCCAGGCGCTGCCGGTGCCGCGGGCGAAGAAGGCGAACTTGGCGGAACCGATCGCCAGGGCGGCGGGCGCATTCTCCTTCACCGGATAGCCCAGCACGATTTGCGGCTCGGCCTTCACCTTGCGGCCCGGCCAGTCGGAAATCATCAGATAGATCGGCGAGCGCTTGGCGCCCTTGGGCTGGGTGGCGCGGGGCTGGGAGAGCGCATAGCAGGTCATGTCGTTGCCGCTGCCGGAGGAATAGGCCGACCAGTTCTGGAACACGCCCAGCAGCGTGGCGGGATCGGCGGCGGCGGGAACCACGGTGCAAACGGCCAGCAGGCAACCAAGAAGGGCATTGCGAATCATAAGGAACTCCCGCGCCGGAAATGCCGGTTTTTCTCAAGCAAATCGGGCGTTTGTAAGGTACGCTGGCCGCAAGATAGGGCGTGGCCGGGGCTATCGCAAGTTTGCCACCGCCCCGCGCCCTACTCGCGCAACCCGTAGCCGCGCGAATAAAGCCGCCACACCGTCGCGCCTAGCGCCAGCACCAGCAGCAGCGTCAGGCCGATGCCCAGGCCCGGCGGCGTCTCGTCCACGCCGATCATGGCGCCGCGGATGCCGTTGATGAAATAGAAGAAGGGATTGGCCCAGGCCAGCCAGCGCAGCCAGTCCGGCAGCATGCCCACCGTGTTGAAGACCCCGCCCACCATCGAGAGCGGCGTCAGGAAGAACACCACCGGCATGTTGAGCTGCTCGAAGCTGCGCGACCAGAGGCCGACCAGGATGCCGGCCAGCCCGAACACGGTGGAAACGGCGACGACCCAGAAGATGAACAGCGGCCAGGATTCGATGCCGCTGGCGCCAAAGCCGATGCCCATCAGGAGGATGCCGATCCCGGTGATCGAGGCGCGCAGCACCACGGTGGAAAGGCTGCCCACCACCATCTCCAGATAGGAGAGCGGCGCCACCAGCATCTCCTCGACGAACTTGATGAAGCGGGAGAAGTAGATCGCCGACGACGATTGCAGGAAGGCAGCGTTGATGACGTTCATCATCAGGATGCCGGGCAGCACGAACTCCAGATATTTGTGGCCGCCGATGGTGGAGATGCGGCCGCCGACCACGAAACCGAAAATGAAGATGAAGAGCAGCGCCGAGATCCAGGGCGCGATGAAGGCCTGGATCGGCACGCGCATCATGCGCTGCACCTCGCGGCGCACGATGGTGGCGAGCCCGATCCAGTTGACGCCCATCCGGGGCAGGTTGGCGGCGTGCGGACTAACCTGCGACATGGTCGGCCTCCGCGCCGGTGGCGACGAGATAGGCCTGCTCCAGCCCGCCCGGGCCGCCGGCAATCTCGTCCTTGCTGCCTTCGCGCACGATCCTGCCCTTGGCGACGATGGCGATGTCGCGGCAGAGCCGCTCGACTTCCTCGAGATAGTGCGAGGTGAGCAGGATGGTGCGCCGGTCCTGGGTGTTGATGTCGGTGAGGTAGCGCCACAGCACCCGGCGCAGTTCGACATCGACGCCGGCGGTGGGCTCGTCCAGGATGATGAGCTGGGGATCATGGACCAGGGCACGGGCCAGCACGACGCGGCGCTTGAGGCCGCCGGACAGCTCGCGGAAGGTCTTCTTCAGGTGGGGCGTCAGTTCGAACCGCTCCATCAGGTAATCGACCCGGGCCTTGCGGCGCGCGGCGCTCATGCCGAAATAGCCGCCGGCCCAGTCCACGATGTCGCCGGGGCGGGCGAAGGGGTCGACATTGAATTCCTGCGGGCAGAGGCCGACCAAGCGGCGCGCCTCGCGATACTGCTTCACCGCGTCCAGGCCGAAGATCTCGATGGTGCCGCTAGTGGGCTCGGCGATACCGGTGACGCAATGGATGGTGGTGGACTTGCCGGCGCCGTTGGGACCGAGAAAGCCGAAAAAGTCGCCCTCCTCGATGGTGAGGGAGAGGTCTTCGACGGCAACATTGCCGCGGCGATAAACCTTGCGGAGATTGCGGATTTTCAGGGCGGGAGTCGGCATGTGGGGGAACTCTGGACCGGCCCGGATATAGGGTCAACGGCTGGAAATTGCCAGCGTCTCCGCACGAGCAGTTGGGCCCCCGCGCGAAAGCTCCGACATGCGCCCGGCCCACTCAATGCGGCGGCGGGGGCGCGGTGAATTGTGACAGGTCGCTCAAACCCAATGCCCCCTCGATTTGGCCGATCTGCCTCACGGCCTGGTCGAAGCCATCGCCTCCGAATTGCTGCTTTTCGATTTCCTCGAACTTTTCGCCCATCTCCTCGACCCCCTTCTCGCCCAGCGCGGCTTTCCAGGCCGGGAAGACGATCGTGTCCTCGCGCGCGGCATGGTTGGCATACATGTGCTCGAACTGCTCCAGCGATTGCGCCAGGCCCTGAGCGTCGCTTCCGTTCGCGGCACTGAGCACATAGTCGATGATTTCCCGTCCGCGATTGTGCTGTGCAACCAGCGTTTGCACATAAGCAGCGGCAGGGCCGCCAGCCTTCTGGACGGCGGGAAAGATATGGGCCTCTTCCAGCTTCCGCTCGTGATATTCCTCGCCAAAGCTGCGGAACAGCCTTGCCGTCCTCGTCAGCGCCGCGGGATCGACGGCGTTTCCCTGGCGCAGGCGGCTGGCACTTTCCCGGAAGACAAGGATGGCGCGGCGCAGCACCCCATGCTCGCGCATCAGGTCTTCCACCGCTCCCACATCCTTGTCCTTGTCGCCTCCGCAGGCGGCCAGGCCGGCAATGACAGGGCTGGCGCCTATCACCGTGAGCAGTTTGCGACGGTTCTGCATTCTCGGTCTCCCCGTGGCGGGTTTCGCTGTTGGGGGAGTTCGGGAGGGCACAAATGGTTCCCTCCGGCGAAGTTAAACTTTCATTTTATGATCGTCCCGCACGTCCTGTCATGCGAATGCGGCAGGATCCATGGAAGAGGCGCTCAACTGTCGCGCGGTCTTGCCAGCGGCGCGCCCCAGGTGTGCGGCGGAGGGGGCGCGGCCCCCGAACCGCCCGCCTTCACGGGCCGGTCGCCGAAGCGGCCCATGGTCAGCATCCGGTCATAAAGGACGATGGCGCCGGCCATGCCGACATTGATCGAGAAGCGCGTGGGAATCTTCACCACGAAATCGCAGGCCTTCAGCACCTGAGGCGAAAGCGAGAAGCGCTCCGCCCCAAAGACATAGGCGGCGCGGGTGGGATGGCGGAAGCGCGGCAGCTCCACCGCATCGTCGGTGATCTCCACGCCCACAAGCCGGCAGCCCAGCGGCAGGCGGAAATCGGCCGGCTTCTCGAAATGATAGAAGGGCAGCACGCCCTCGGCGCGGCTGGTGTCGCTGGCCTGGTCGGACAGTTTCAGCCGGGGGGCGATCGAGAAGAAGAAGCTGGCGTCGAAGGCGTGCGCGATTCGCACTAGGTTGCCCAAGTTCATCGGCTTGGAGATGCCGTCGACCCCGACTCCGAAATACCCGCGCAAGAAAGCCCCCGGCGAATCCGCCAGGGGCTTTTAGCACAGCCGGGCCGGCCAGCCGCCTCAGCGCTTGGCGCGGTCGCGGGCGGCGGCGCGGTCGGCCGCCTCCATCGCCGGGGTATAAGGCTCGATGCCGCGGATCGGGCAGCGGCCGCCCGCCATGGTGGGATCGCGGGCGATCACGGTATCGCCGCGCGAGATGCAGGCCAGCGGCCCGCGCTCCAGGGTGCGGAAGCCGACGCCCAGATTGAACTGCACCCCCGGGCAGCGGTTCATCAGGGTGATCTTGAACTTGCGGTGCAGCTTGTCGGTGACGATGAAGGCGCGGTCGTTGCCCTGGATGGCGCTGAAGCCGTCTACCTGGCCCAGCCGCAGGCAGGAATTGCGGTCCTGGGCCTTGGCGGCGGAGGCGGCGGAAAGTGCCGCAGCGGCAACGAGAAGCGCGGAAATGCATTTACGCATGTTAGTCTCCTGCGGGAACGGCCCTTGCTGTTCTACTATACGCCATAACCGCCCCAACGATCCTGCATCCTTGCTGAACCGGACATGAACCAGATCAAGAAATCCCGGCTTGCCGCCCGGCTGCATGGCGTGGCGGTGCTGAACAAGCTGGGCCCTGGCCTGATCACCGGCGCCGCCGACGACGATCCCAGCGGCATCGCCACCTACAGCCAGGGCGGCGCCCAGGCCGGATTCGGCCTGCTCTGGACGCTGCTGCTGACCTTTCCGCTGATGGTGGCGATCCAGATGGTCAGCGCCCTGATCGGCCGCGTCACCGGCAAGGGCCTGGCCCGGAACATGGTCGGGGTGCTGCCCAAGCAGGTGGTGGGCCTGCTGGTGGCGCTGCTGTTCGTGGCCAACACCATCAATGTCGGAGCCGACCTGGCGGCGATGGGCGAGGCGGCGAAGCTGGTGACCGGCTGGAACGCCCATGCCTTCACCATCTTCTTCGCCCTCGTCTCGCTGACGCTGCAGCTTTTCATTCCCTATCGCCGCTATGCCCGCTTCCTGACCGTCCTGACCTTCAGCCTGTTCGCCTATGTCGCGCTGCTCTTCCTGCTGCCGCTGGACTGGACCGCCATCGCCGGCGGGCTGGTCGGCCTCCATGCCCAGCTCGACGCCAGCGCGGCCACCACCATCGTCGCCATCTTCGGCACCACCATCAGCCCCTATCTCTTCTTCTGGCAGAGTGCCCAGGAAGTGGAGGAAGTGGCGCAGGACCCCGACGAGCATCCGCTGGTGCAGGCCCCGCGCGAAGCACCCGAAGCGCTGGTGCGCATCCGCGTCGACACCATCGCCGGCATGTTCGCCTCCAACTTCATCGCCATGGCGATCATGGTCGCCACCGCCGCCACCCTGCATGCCCATGGCGTCACCAA
>CAZYGO010000412.1:0-2785 GCA_964647455.1 uncultured Rhizobium sp. | reverse complement strand
GAGCCGGACGCGTCGGCCTTCGCCACGGTCGATGCGGCGCGCAGCGAATGGGTGCTGACCCTGACCGGCAAGGTGGTGGAACGGCTGGAAGGCACCGCCAATGCCGACCTGCCCACCGGCGAGATCGAACTGCGCATCGAGACCGCCACGGTGCAGGGCAGGGCGCAGGAACTGCCGCTGCCGGTGTTCGGCGACCTCGACTATCCGGAAGACACACGGCTGACCTACCGCTTCCTCGACCTGCGCCGCGAGCGGTTGCACAGGAACATCATGCTGCGGGCGGGCATCGTCACCTCGCTCCGCCGCCGCATGATCGAACAGGGCTTCACCGAGTTCCAGACGCCCATCCTCACCGCCTCCTCGCCGGAAGGGGCGCGCGACTTCCTGGTGCCGTCGCGCCGCTATCCCGGCCAGTTCTACGCCCTGCCGCAGGCGCCGCAGCAGTTCAAGCAGCTGATCATGGTCTCGGGCTTCGACCGCTATTTCCAGATCGCGCCCTGTTTCCGCGACGAGGATGGCCGCGCCGACCGTTCGCCGGGCGAGTTCTACCAGCTCGATCTGGAAATGAGCTTCGTCACCCAGGACGATGTCTTCAACGCCGTCGCCCCGGTGCTGGCCGGCGTGTTCGAGGAGTTCAGCGGCGGCAAGAAAGTGACGCCGGCCGACCGGTTCCCCCGCATTCCCTATGCCGAGGCGATGCTGAAATACGGCACCGACAAGCCCGACCTGCGCAACCCGATCGAGATCGTCGATGTCAGCGCGGTGTTCGCCCGCGACGATGTCGAGTTCAAGGCCTTCAAGGGCAAGACCGTGCGCGCCATCCCGGCGCCGGGCGCGGGCCCGCAGCCGCGCAGCTTCTTCGACAAGCTCAACGAATGGGCGCGCTCCGAAGGCGCGGCGGGCCTGGGTTACATCCAGTTCGAGGACGAGAACGGCGCCATCACCGGCAAGGGCCCCATCGCCAAGTTCATTCCCCCCGCCGCCCTTGCCGAAATGGCCAAGATCGCGGGCAGCAAGGCGGGCGACGCCCTGTTCTTCAGCGCCGACGCCAAGCCCGACCGCGCCGCCAACATCGCCGGCCAGGCCCGCACCCGCATCGGCCGCGAGCTGAACCTGATCAGCCAGGACGAATACAAGTTCTGCTGGATCGTCGATTTCCCGATGTATGAATGGAACGAGGACGAGAAGAAGATCGACTTCTCCCACAATCCCTTCTCCATGCCGCAATTCGACCGCGACGCCTTCCTCGCTTTGTCGCCCGGCGACAAGGACACCATCCTGGGCCTCAAGGCCTATCAGTACGACATCGTCTGCAACGGCTCTGAATTGTCGAGCGGAGCCATCCGCAACCACGATCCCGATGTCATGCTCAAGGCCTTCGAGATCGCCGGCTACGCCCGCGAGGAGACCGAGCAGAAATTCGCCGGCATGCTCAACGCCTTCCGCCACGGTGCCCCGCCCCATGGCGGCACCGCGCCGGGCATCGACCGCATCGTCATGCTGCTGGCGGGTGAGGAAAATCTGCGCGAGGTCACCATGTTCCCCATGACCCAGCAGGCCCAGGACCTCCTGATGAACGCGCCCAGCCCGGCCAGCGCCAAGCAGCTGAAGGAACTTCACCTGCGCGTGGTCTATCCGGAGAAGTGAGCCGCGACCCGCCGCAGGCGGGGCACGTCTGGCTCCGCCGGCCTATCTATTCCGCCGCCTTTGCTGTAAGATGTGGAATGACAAAGCAAAAAAGCCCATCCGGCGGCATTGCCGCTTTTCGCGAGTTCCAGCATGATCGCCGCACGGAACTGGTGCGGGACATGCTGGCGAAGGAAAGCGCCGCCACCGACGCCAAGACCGCCCGCCTGAAGGCGTTGCGCCTGGCCCGGGACGCGGAAGACCAGAAGATGGCGAAGCCCGCCGCCGCGTCGCGCAAGTCGGCGGCGAAAACAAAGCGCATCACCGTTTCCTGACCTCAGTCGTCCTGGATCTTGTCGCAGGCGTCGCAGATGATAAGCGGGTCGCCGGAGTCGGTGCGGCCGTCCTCGGCGTGGAAACCTTTGGCGGAGGAGACCAGCTTGCGCTTGCCCTTTGGGCCCAGCGTCAGGCCGTCATCCTCTTCCCACACCATGGTGCCGCTCTGGCCGCAATGCGGGCAGGTGATCTGCACCATGAAGTGCGTTCGTTCCGAGGCCCGCGCCGCCGGCTATCGCGGCGGCATGGCGGCGCGCCAGTCCTTCATCGAGGAGAGGCATTCCTCCATGACCTGCACGGTCTTCTGCACCCTGGTCTTGCCGATCACCACCGGGTTGGGCGCGCCCGGCGCCCGTGCCGCCAGCAGCTGGCGCATCTGGAAGAACTCGGCATGATCGTCGAGCAGGCCCTCGGCGCCGGCATCGGCCGCCGCCTTGCCGAACTTCACCATCGAGCGGCCCATCTCCTCCAGCGCCGCGCCGCCGGGATAGGCGGTGCCGCCCCACATCGCCATGATGCGGGTGACGCCCTTGTCCTTCACCGGCAGGATGGAGGAGACCGTGCCCTCGGTATGGCCCGGCGTCAGCACGATGCGGATGGACGCATCGCCCACCTTCACCACCTCGCCATCGCTCAGCACCCGCTGCTTGACCGGCGGAGCGGGGCGGCGGTCGGTGCCGTCGGACTTGTAGTCGGCCATCAGCTGCCAGTCCGCCGCGCTGGCGGCGACGACGGCGCCGTAACGCTGTTGCAGCAGGCGGGCGGCGCCGAAATGGTCGAAATGGCCATGGGTGATGATGACCAGCTTGATGTCGGCGGGGTT
>CAZYGO010000411.1:0-10087 GCA_964647455.1 uncultured Rhizobium sp. | reverse complement strand
GCCAATGGCGACAGCTTCAACAGCGTCATTGTGGGCGTGGTCAAAAGCTTCCCCTTCCAGAACGCCCGCGGCTCGGTCGCCGTCGCCGCTTCCACGCAATCCCAGCCAACGCCCAAAGCCGCTCTCCAACCCGTCAGCCTCTCTCAGGGGAGAACCAGCAAATGATGATCAAGCGTCCCGCTCTCAACCGCCGTGCCCTGATCCGGGGTGCCGGCTCCGTCGCCATCGCGCTGCCCTTCCTGGACGCGATGATCCCGGAAAGCCTGATCGGATCGGCCGAAGCCGCCGAGCGCACCGCCAAGGCTATGCCGAAGAACCGCTTCTCTTTGCTCTATTATCCAAACGGTCTGGAATCTTCCGCCTGGTATCCCAAGGGCCCCGGCGCCGATTACGATCTCACCGGCACCTCGATGGAGCCGCTCAAGCGTCACCAGAAGGACTTCCTGCTGCTGGGCAATCTGTCCGTGCCGATGGCGCTGTATGACGCGGCCGGAGACCATGCCAAGGCGATCGGCTGCTATGGCACGGGCGTGCGCATCAAGAAGACGGCCGCCGACGACATCCAGTGCGGCATCTCCTTCGACCAGGTGATGGTCAACAATATCGGCAACCGCACCCGCTTTCCTTCTCTGGAATTGGGTCTGGACTATGGCCGCATGGAAGGCGGTTGCGACCCGGGCTATGCCTGCATCTATTCCAACAACGTCTCGTGGAAGGACGCCAAGACCCCCGCGATCAAGGAGGTCAACCCCCGTGTCGTGTTCGACCGGCTGTTCGGCAATGCCATGGCGTCCGACCATGCCGGGGAGTCCCGCGACCAGCAGGAGACCTACAACCGCTCCATCCTGGACTACACCAAGAGCAGCCTGATGCAGATCAATGCGCAGCTGGGCGCCAGCGATCGCCTCCGGGTGGACGAATATCTCACGTCCATCCGCGAGATCGAACATCGCCTTGACGCGCCGCCCTCAAATGAGGAGCTGCCCAAGGGCGTGGTGCGCCCGCTGCGCGTGCCAGAGACCTTCAAGGAGCATTTCCGCCTGATGGCGGACCTGCAGATCCTTGCCTTCCAGATGGATGCCACCCGCATCTCGACCTTCATGCTGGGCGTGGAGCAGAGCCGCCGCACCTACAACGAGATCGGCATTCCGGAAGAGCATCACGGCCTGACCCACCATGCCGGCGACCGGGAGAAGATCGCCAAGGTGATCGCCATCGACACCTACATGGCCGAGCAGTTCGCCTATTACCTCGACAAGATGAAGTCGGTGAAGGAAGGCGACAAGACCATGCTGGACAACGCCATGGTGCTGCTGGGCAACGGCAATGGCTATGCCACCCGCCACGACCATGAGAACTGCCTGTCGGTGCTGGCGGGCCGCGGCTGCGGCCAGCTCGATCCGGGCCGCTACATCATCTATCCGGAAGGCACGGTGATGTCGAACCTCTGGCTGTCGCTGATGGACCGCATGGAGACCAAGATGGAGCGCCATGGCGACTCCACGGGCCGCCTCGAAAGCCTGGGCACCGCCAACATTTAGTCAGAGATAAGGCAACAGCAGCCGGGCGGCGGCGTCGCGCAGGCGCAGCACCACCGGCTGCTGCAGCAATTCATCGGGCGTCAGGGCGCGGCCGCGGGCGATGCGCGCGTCGATCAGGCCGTCGAGGATGGCGGCGAATTCGTCGCCATAGCATTCCAGGTCATATTCGAAATTCAGGCGGAAGCTGCGGGCGTCCCAGTTGGAGCTGCCGATCAGGCCCCAGGCCCCGTCCACCGTCGCCAGCTTGGCATGGTCGAAGGGCGGCGGGGTGAGCATGAACTCCGCCCCGACATGGCGGAAAAAACGGATATTGCCCCGCATCGCCCAGTCCATCAGGCGCTGGTCGGAATGCTGCGGCAGCACGATCTGCACCTTCACGCCGCGCAGCACCGCCTGGGCGATGGCGAATTGCAGCCGGGAATCGGGCAGGAAATAGGGCGTGACGATGCGCACCTGCTTGCGCGCCAGCGTCAGCGCCGCCCCCAGCATCGCCTCCAGCTTGTAGAGATCGGCGTCGGGACCGGAGGAGAGGCCGCGGGCGAAGACCGGGCCCGCCGGAGCGAGGTCGGGCCACCAGCAGGGATCGTCCAGCACCTCGCCGGTGGTGAAGTCCCAGTCATGGGCGAAGGCTCCCATCAGCGGGCGCACCACCGGGCCCTCGACGCGGAAATGCACATCGTCGACCGGGTTGCGCGGTTTTGCCGAGGCGCAATTCTCCGACCCGATATTCATGCCGCCGGTGAAGGCGAGGCGCCCGTCCACCACCAGCAGCTTGCGATGGTTGCGCATGTTGAGGAAGGGCATGCGCCAGGGCAGCCAGGTGTGCAGGAAGCGGCGGACCGGAACGCCGCCGCGCTGCAGGCGGACCAGGATGGGCGAGAAGAGATAGCCGACGCCGACGCCGTCCAGCAGCACCCGCACTTCCACGCCCCGCGCCTTCGCGGCGATCAGGGCGTCGGCGAAGGCGTGGCCCGCCTGGTCGTTGCGGAAGATGTAGCTGGCCAGCACCACGCCCCTGCCGGCCGCGGCGATCGCGGCCAGCATCTGAGGATAGGCCTCGTCGCCGCCATTGAGCGGTGTGATGCGGTTGCCGCCGCTCAATTCGCCGCCGATCAGCCGGGCGCTGACCTCGGCCAGCTGGGCGATGTTGTCGGCGAGGGCCGGCGGCTCGCCCTGGCCGGGCCAGCTGGCGCGCCGATGGCGGCGGGTCAGGCGCAGCGCCCGCCGCGTCACCCGGTTGATGCCGAAGAGGAAATAGAGCAGTCCACCCAGGATGGGCGACAGCCAGGCTGCGGCAATCCAGCCCAGGGCGGAGCGGACATCGCTGCGGGTCAGCAGCACATCGACGGTGACGCTGGCGGCGATGGCGATCCAGGCCAGCATCAGCACCAGGTCGGCGCTGGGCGAGGAAAGGATGTCGAGCGCCACGGACAGCATCATGCCTGTTCTACAGCCCGGCGGCGGGGCTTGAAACCCTCGGCCCTTCCGCTAGTTAAATACCAGTCCTGCCGGAGCGGTTCCCTTGCGCGCCTTTGTCCATGATTCCCCGCCATCTTCCCTGCGCGTGCTGAGCTGGAATCTGCTGCGGCGGGTGGGCGCCAAGCCCGAGGACGTCGCCGCCCTGATCCGCCATTACCATCCCGACCTGGTCCTGCTGCAGGAAGCGACCGAGGACATCGCCCTTCTGACCAGCCTGGTGGGCGGGTATTTCTGCCGCCAGCCTATGGAGCGGCGGATATACGGCCTGGCGGCCTGGAGCCCGGAGCCCTTCGCCGCGTCCGAGGCGCTGGGCCTGCCGGTTTCGATGCTGCCGGGGCGGGTGCCGCCGCGCCTGGCGCAGCTGGTGAAATTCCGCGGCATTCATTTCGCCAATGTCCATCTCAGCCACGGCCTGTTTCTCATCCGCTGGCAGCTGCTGCACTTCGCCGAGTCGCTGGAAGGCCCGGCCGCCATCATCGGCGACTTCAACGCGGTGGGTGCGATCCCGCTGCCGGGCTTCCGCGACATCGGCCCGCGCCGGCGCACGCACCGCGCCGGCAATGTGGTGGCGCTCAGGCTCGACCGCTGCATGGGGCGTGGGCTTTCCTGCGACGCCACCGAGGTGCTGGAGAAGGGCGCCTCCGACCACCATCCCATCGTGCTGAACCTGTCCCATGCCGCCGGCATGGCGGCCATGGGCCCGGTCTCGGGCCTTCTGGGCAGCCTGATCGCGCGGCGCCCGAAAATGCGCGAAAAGCACAAGCGCCGCTGATACACTGGCGGCGTCATGAGCCTGCCCCTTATCGCCATCACCATGGGCGACGCCGCCGGCGTCGGGCCCGAGATCGTCATGAAGGCGCTGGCGCAGCGCGGCCTTTATGCGCGCTGCCGGCCCTTCGTGATCGGCGACGCGGTGCGCCTGGCCGAGGCCGGGCACATCACGGGCGCGGGCCTGGGCCTTCGGATGATCGCCGGCCCGGAAGAAGCGCGCTTCGAGGCCGGCACGGTGGACGTGCTGGACCTGAAGCTGATCCCGCCCGGCCTGCCCTTTGGCAGGATCTCCGCCGCCGCCGGCCATGCGGCCCATGAATATGTCCGCACCGCCACGATGCTGGCGATGAAAGGGCGGATCGCCGCGCTGGTGACGGCGCCCATCAACAAGGAAGCGCTGCGGGCCGGCGGCCATGATTTTCCCGGCCATACCGAATTGCTGGCGGCGCTGACCGGCGTGGCGGAAGTCTCGATGCTGTTCCTGGCGCCGGAGCTGCGGGTGATCCTGGTCACCTCGCACATGGGCCTGCGCGCGGCGCTCGACGCCATCGAGCCCGGCCTGGTGGAGCGCACCATCATCCGCGGCCATGAGGCGCTGCTGCGCGCCGGAATCGCCGAACCCCGCATCGCGGTCTGCGGCATCAATCCCCATGCCGGGGAGAACGGGCTGTTCGGCGAAGGCGAGGAAGAGGCCGGGATCGTTCCCGCCATCGCCGCTTGCCGCGCCAGGGGCTGGATGGTGGACGGACCGCTGCCGGCCGACACGCTGTTCTGGCGGGCGCGGCGCGGCGATTTCGATCTCGTCGTGGCCATGTTCCACGACCAGGGGCTGGGGCCGGTGAAGGTGCTGGGGCTGGAAAGCGCGGTGAACGTCACGGTGGGGCTGCCTGTGATCCGCACCTCGGTGGATCATGGCACGGCCTTCGACATCGCCGGGACCGGCAAGGCCGATGCGCGCAGCCTGCTGGCCGCGATCGACGCAGCGATCGCGATGGCGCCGCGCTGACGGCTTGTCCTGCGTCTTCGGCGGGGCCGTCACCTGGGTGGCCCGCATTCGCGGGCCATGACAGTTGGGGAGGAATGCGAGCGCCTCCGCCCGCAACATCGCCGCGAAGCCGTCACGGAACGCGATTTCCCGCTCCGCCTCGGCCAGGACCGCTTCGGCGGCGGCGAAGAGCGGCGCCAGTCTGGCCTTGAGCGCGGCGCGGCGGGCGCGCGCCGCCGCGCTGTAGCGGCCATGTTTGAAGCGGTTGCGGTTGCCCGGCTGGGCGCCGCGCTTTCTGCCTCCTCCGGCCTTCGCCGGCTCAACCGCTTTCGGCTCGCCAGCTACGGCCACCTCCCCCTCCTGTCGTTGCACGACGAGGGAGGCGGGGCTGTGTATTCGAACCACGCGATTTTCCCCACCCCCTCCCTCCCCGGGGCCGGTGTCTCCCCCACATGTGCCGTGCAAGTCCTTCATCCGCCGATGATCCGGCGGTCAGGGCGCGCGCGGAAGATGCGGGACAGACACGGGTGATGGAATTCGCCTTATCGTGCGGACGGGGATGGAGAAAATGGCATTGGAGGCGTGTGGATAGCGTTGACCTGTCATCCCCGGCGAGCATCGCGCGCGCCAGCGCGGGATGCGAGGGAAGGGGACCCAGAACCCTCCGGCATTGGCTCTAACCGAGAAGGCGTTCGTATAAATCATTCCAGCCGGAATTGGCTTTCTCGATCAGGCGCAGTTTCCAGGCGCGATTCCAGCCCTTGATCTGTTTTTCGCGCGCAATCGCTTCATGGATGTCGGCATGGGTTTCGTACCAGACGAGGATATGAACGCCGGCTTCCGGGTGAAGCCGGGAACGAGATTTTCCCTGTGCTCGCCGATGCGTCGGAGCAGATCGTTCGTCACGCCGGTATAGAGTGTTCCGTTGCGGCGGCTGGCCAGAATCTAGACGAAATAGAGATATTCCTTCATCCGTCGCGTTCTTCAGAACCAGCTGGGTCCCCTTCCCTCGCGCGCCTTCGGCACGCTCGCCGGGGATGACAAGTCAGATATGATGCCGTGAATTACAAGTAGATATTGATAAGAAGGAATAACGCGATCAGGACACCAAGAACGATGCCGCCGGACAAAGGGCGCTTTCTGATCGAGGGCCAGAGATCCCAAACGTCAGCACCGATTTCCAGAGCGAGCCACAAAAGCACGAACAATATCGCGACGAGCCAATACAACATTCTGCCGTATCCCCTTGCGGCAACTAGGCCCGCCTGAACACCGCGTAGTAAGGCACGTTGGAGAGGCTGGCGTTGAAGGCGGGATGGCTCCAGGCCTTGGTGCCGCGCCGGAATTCAAAATAATATTGCAGCGGGTAGGGCGAGGCGGTGTAGGCCGCCGGGATCGCCGCCTCGAAGCTGCCGGCCTTGCCGGTCATTTCCACCTGCGTCCAGCGTTCGGCCTGGTCGACATGGCGGTAATGCAGAATGGCGGTGACATCCGCCGCCGTCTTCACCGCCAGCTTGAGCTCGGCGCCGGGATGGAAACGCTCCGGCGCCGTATGCACCACCGCCGCCTGCGGCCGCGACGGCCGCATGGTGACGGCGGCGATCAGCATCGCCGCGTCGCGCGGCGCCGGAGCGGCCGGTTTGGCCAGGGCGGCCTTCATGGCGGCGATGTCGGCATCGATCGCGGGCAGGCGGTCGCTCCAATGGCCGCGGCGGAAGGGCGTGCGGCCATAGGCGATGTCGCTGCGATAGACGATGGCGGCGCGCGTCGCCATCGCCGCCCAGGCGGCGCGGGCCGCTTCATAGCGCGCCACCGCCGCCTCTGCGGCCCTGCGATCGCCGGTCTTGTCGAAGACCTGCCAGAGCAGGGCGGCGCGGAACTTGGCGGCGAAGAAATCGCCCAGCCCGGTCATGATCCGCACGTCTTCCTCCAGGCGGCGGAAATCGGCGGAGGGCGGGCGCGTCCGCGCCACCGCCACCGCCAGCGAGGCCTTGGCCGAGGCGGTCAACTGCTCCACCCAGGTGGCAACCTCGACCGGCGAATATTTGCAGGAGGGCGTGCCCGCCAGCAGCCCGTCCACATGCTCGAACACCGAGCTGAAGATCCGGGGATCGAGCGGGCTGCAATTGCCGAAGACCTTGGGATCGAAGGTGTCGGCGTTCTGGGTCGGCTGGGGCGTGATGCCCATGTTCACATAGATCTCGTACCAGAATTCGTGGTTCGAGGCGGATGGCAGGTGGGCGCTGGTGAGCAGCGCCAGGATGCGTGTCGCATAGGCCAGCGCATCCTGCGCCGCATCGGCGCCGGCGCCCAGCTTGGCGCGCTGGCTGCGGCGCCAGGCCTCGGGCTTCTCCGCCGGGTCATAGAGCGTCCTGCCCCATTGGCGGTAGCTGATCTCGAACTTGGCGAAGTCGCCTTCCTTGGGCTCGAGGCTCTCGTCGCGATAGGCGTTGCGGCCGCCCGGCTGGCTGGTGCCCTCGCGGCCCTTGAAGGTGAGCGGCTCCATGATCTCCAGCCCGTCGGCGCCGCAGAAGCTGGCCGAGCGCGCCATCGCCGCCGCCAGCGCCGCGTCGCCCTTGAGCAAATGGCGCTGGGTGCCGGGCCAGAGCCGGTAGGTGAGGCCGAGATTGGCGCCGTCCTGGTACATGTCGGCATAGCCGTAGCGGGTGAAGCGGCGGTCGCCATTGGAGACGGCGAAGACGCCGGTTTCGGTGCGGTCGGTGCGCGGAATCTCATAGGCGCGGATATCGGCCTGGTGATAGCCCAGGCTCTGATGCTCGGCGGAATATTTCGGGCCCGCCTTCACGGCCATGCCGGTCCTGTGGGCCATGTCGATCATGGTCTGGTTCAGGCCCTTGGCGTGCAACTCGATATCTATTCGGCGGCCGATGGTGGGGAAGGCGTCGAACACGGTCTGCCAGAAATCGTAGCTGCCTTCGGGGATGCCGCTCTCGCCATGGATGCGCAGCGTCACGCCGGTGATCTCGGGGCAGCTTTTCAGCAGCAGCGCCAGGGCGTCGCGGCAATAGGGGGCGTGGGTCTGGGGCGAAAGGCCGGTGATGCGATGCTCGGCATTGGGGCTGTCGGTCCAGGCATAGGCATGGGTCCAGATGCCGAGCTGGAAGTCGAGGCCTCGCCGCGCCGTCTCGGCCGCGATGAAGCGGAAACTCTCCCAGTTCCTCTCGCGCTCGCCGGGCGCCATCGGCTCGACCCGCACGTCATGGCCGGGCACGGTGAGAAGATAGGGATAGGCGAAATGCAGATAGTCGCCGGTGACGCCGCGCGGAAAGTCATAGGCCAGGCCCAGCGTCAGGGCGAAGCGGTTGAAGCGGCTGGCCGCCAGCAGGTCGAGATAGGCCCGCCAGAAATCGCGGTCATGGAACCAGGGCAGGTCGTGGCCGCCATCGCTGAAGATGCGCGCGATCGAGCGGGTGCGGGTGGCGGGGGCGGCGGTCTCGGTGCGGGCCAGGCGCAGGGCGGCGCGGGGATCGGCGCCGAACGTCACCCGCTCCGCCAGTTCGAGCAGGCCATAGACGAAGCCGCGCGGATCGGCGGCGCCAAGCCTGATGCCGCCGCCGGCGGGCGACAGGCGGAAGGCCTCGGCGGGCAGGGTGGACTCCGGCACCAGGACGATGGGCAGCGCGCCGGGGACGGCGCCGAGCCGGACGCCCTTGGCGGTGAGTGCCTTCTCCAGCTCGCCGGCCGCCCATTGCGCCGGGAGCGGAAGCGGCATGCGGCCGTCGGGGCCGGCCAGGATGGACACCACCAGCGGGCCTTGCGCCTTCGCGCCTGCGGCAAGTCCCAGGGCCGGGGCCGCGCCCGCCAGCTTGAGAAGATTGCGCCGCGCCCTGCTGAAGCCCGCCATGAACATCCTCCCCGGCCTTTTGTCTGACATTTGGCCCGGCTCTGTTCTAGCAGCAAACCGGCCCGGCGTTGAGAGCGGTTGCGCCCTCTTGGGCGGCCGTTATTGTGCCGGCCAACGCATTGGATGCGGCCTTCGGCCGTGGGATTTCGCATGACCGCCGCCCGTCTGGACGGAGAATTCGACTTCATCATCGTGGGGGGCGGTTCGGCCGGCGCGCTGCTGGCCAACCGGCTTTCCGCCGCCCATCGCGTGCTGCTGCTGGAAGCGGGCGGCGAGCCCGACTGGATCTGGTTCCACATTCCGGTCGGCTATCTCTTCCTGATCGGCAATCCCCGTTCCGACTGGATGCTTCAGACCGAGGCCGATCCGGGCCTCAATGGCCGCGCCCTGGCCTATCCGCGCGGCAAGGCGCTGGGCGGCTCCTCCTCGATCAACGCCATGCTCGCGATGCGCGGCCAGGCGGCGGACTATGACCATTGGCGGCAGCTGGGCCTTTCCGGCTGGGGCTGGGACGATGTGCTGCCGCTGTTCCGCGCCCTGGACAATCACTTCCTGGGCGAGAGCGAGCACCATTCCACTGAGGGCGAATGGCGGGTGGCGGCGCCGCGCGCCCGCTGGAAGATCCTCGATGCCGTCGCCGACGCGGCGGAGGAGATGGGCATTCCCAAGGTGCGCGACTTCAACACCGGCGACAATGAAGGCGTCAGTTATTTCCACGTCAACCAGAAGAACGGCCGGCGCTGGAACACGGCGCGGGCCTTCCTCGATCCGGTGCGCCTGCGCAAGACGCTCCGCATCGAGACCGGCGTGCTGGCCGATCATCTGGTGTTCGAGGGCCGCCGCGCCGTGGGCGTGCGCTTCTGGCAGGAGGGACGGCTGGTCGAGGCGCGGGCCAAGGGCGAAGTCATCCTCTCGGCTGGCGCCATCGGTTCGGTGGAGATCCTGCAGCGCTCCGGCATCGGGCCGGGGGCCTGGCTGAACGAAACTGGCATTCCGGTCTTCCATGCGCTGGAAGGGGTGGGCCGCAACCTGCAGGACCATCTGCAGCTGCGCGCCATGTTCAAGGTGTCGGGCGCCCGGACACTGAACCAGACCTATTACAATCCCTTCGGCCGGGCCTGGATGGGGCTGGAATACGCACTGTTGCGGCGCGGGCCGATGAGCATGGCGGCCTCGACCATGGGCATCTTCACCCGCTCCGATCCGTCGCAGCCGCGCGCCAACATCCAGTTCCACATCCAGCCGCTCTCGCTCGACCGTTTCGGCACGCCGCTGCACCGCTTCGGCGCCATCACCGTCAGCCCCTGCAACCTGCGCCCGACCTCGCGCGGCGAAGTGCGGGCGCGCGGCGCCGAGGCGCACGCCCAGCCGGTCCTCGCGCCGCGGTTTCTTTACACCGCGGGGGGCCGCCGCGGCGCCGCCGCCACCCCGCGCGTCCCCCCCCCC
>CAZYGO010000410.1:0-3819 GCA_964647455.1 uncultured Rhizobium sp. | reverse complement strand
CGCCGACGAATTCGGCGAATTCCGGCCACACTGTGGCGAAGCCGGGCGCCCCGGCGACCGTGGCGTCGTCGATGCGATGAATTGCGGTCGCCGTATTCGGGATGGCGATGCCGGGCGCGACCAGGCGACGAAACGCGCCGTCCGCAGCGATGCGTCCGCCGACCATGCGCACCGCGGCGATTTCGACGACCCTCGCGCTCGCCGGATCGAGCCCGGTGGTTTCGGTGTCGATGACGACGGCGTCGAGCGAGATCAGCGGCGTTGTATTGCGGACGACCATGCTGCTCTCGTCGGACGCCCGATCGGAAGCGGTCCGGTTCAGGACGGGCGCAGGGCCCGGATCAAGGCGGGCGCATCCGCCCGGCCGGCGAATTCGTCGTGGATGTTGCACATCGACACGCGCAGATAGTTCGTGATCGTCGGGAATTCGCTCGCGCGCAGCTTCTCGTGAATCGGCATCAGTGCGAAATAGGCCTGGGCGAAGGGGACGGGGATGTCCTTGGCCGGCTTGACCGCGTGCACGCCGATCAGATCGAGACGATGCGCGAGCTCCGTGCGCGCCTGCGTCCAGCGCGAGGCCTCGAGCGCCGCGGGAACCGGATAGCGGTCGAAGACCGAGAGCGCAAGTGCGGCGAGGCCGTCGAGCATTGCGCGCCTGTCGTCCGCGCAGGGACGCAACACGCCCTCGACCAATTCGGTGACCATCGCGAGGCCGAGCGGGAAAGCCTGCCATCGCGAACGCTCGATCGCCTCGCGGAATCCGGTCTCGGCAAAGAGGATCTTGGCGTAGTGCCCCGCCCGCGCCCGCGAATACTCGTAGAGGCCTTTCTGCACCAGGAAGGCGGCGTTGCGGTCGAGGAAGTCGGCCAACGCCGGGGCAGTGGCGATCGGGGTCGCCCGTCGGCGGAATGCGGCCAGAAAGCTCACGGTCGGTTCTCCAGTATCGTCAAGAACATACGGCTTTCCAGCGGCTTGCGAAACGGCTTTAGACGAAAGTCTTATACGCTCCTGATTACTAGATGTTAATGTTTTGCCGCGCGGGCCCGTAATTTCGGCAAATTGAATTGCGGGATCGGCGGTCGTCGGGGACCGCTCGCATTTTCTGAGTCGTCGCTCGTCGGCAGAACAACCAGCGTGGACCTAATGTCCGCGCAAATCGGGGCGAACGTCCAATGGCTCAACAGAATGGCGAAGCACACTGGCAAAAGACAACCAACCTGATGCTCAAGCATCTCGCGGCATGGCTGTTCTTTGGCTACATCATCCACATGTTCGTGGTTCCGCTGAACCACATCACCATCCCCATTCTCGGCTTTCCGCTCGGCTTCTACATGGCCGCGCAAGGATCGCTGATCGCGTTTGTCGTCATGCTGTTCCTATTTGCCAAGCAGCAGGACAAGATCGACCGCGATCACGGCGTCGCCGAAGACGAGTGAGGGGGCGAACATGGCAACGCAGGCAAGAGCTACGTCCGACTTCTACCGGAACCTCGGCCGTATGTACGGCACCTATACCGGTGGCTTCGTCGCGTTCATCATTCTCCTCGCCATTTTCGAGCAGGTCGGCGTACCGAATCGAGTTCTCGGCTACCTGTTCGTCGGTTTCACGGTTCTGGTCTACGCCGTCATCGGCGTGATGACGCGAACGGCGCAGATCTCGGAATACTATGTCGCGGGTCGGCGCGTGCCCGCCTTCTACAACGGCATGGCCACGGGGGCCGACTGGATGTCGGCGGCCTCGTTCGTCGGCATGGCGGGGACGCTGTTCCTGCTCGGCTACGACGGCCTCACCTGGGTGCTGGGCTGGACCGGCGGCTACGTGCTGGTGTCGATCCTCATCGGCCCCTATCTGCGCAAGTTCGGCGCCTATACCGTCCCGGACTTCATGTCGTTCCGCTTCGGCGGCAATTTCGCGCGACTCATCGCCGTGGTTGTTCTCGTGTGCTGCTCCTTCACCTACGTGACGGCGCAGGTCTACGGCACCGGCATCATCGCCTCGCGCTTCCTCGGCATGAAATTCGAGGTCGCGGTGTATGCGGGTCTCGCCGGCATCCTGCTCTGCTCGATGCTGGGCGGCATGCGGGCGGTGACCTGGACGCAGATCGCGCAGTACATCGTGCTGATCATCGCCTACCTCACGCCGATCGTGATCCTGTCCACCAAGCACTACGGAATCCCGATTCCGGAGCTGACTTACGGCAGCGCCATCGCCGAGATCACGGCGCGCGAGCAGCAGATGTTGCAGCAGGGGTTGGCAACGGCCGCGACGCTGAAGCCGCACATCCAGCCGTTCATCAACTACAGTCCGCTCAACTTCTTCGCCATCATGTTCTGTATGATGGTGGGAACGGCATCGCTGCCCCACATCCTGATGCGCTACTTCACCACGCCGACGGTGCGTGAAGCGCGGCAGTCGGTGGCGTGGTCGCTGCTCTTCATCTTCCTGCTGTACTTCTCGGCGCCGGCCTATGCGGCGTTCTCCAAACTCGAGGTATACACCAACATCATCGGCAGGAACCTCGACGCGGTGCGGCCGTGGCTGTTCACGTGGGGCGATCTCGGCCTCATTCAGATCTGCGGCAAGAATGCCGTCAGCCACGAAGCGATCATCGCGGCCTGCAAGGCCATCGCCGGCCACCCCGGCGTGGTGCGGCTGCAGGACTTCGTGATCAATACGGACGTGATCGTGCTCTCCACGCCGGAGATCGCGGGACTGCCGTACGTGATCTCAGGCCTCGTCGCCGCCGGCGGCCTGGCGGCCGCGCTCTCGACCGCCGACGGCCTGCTGCTGGCAATCGCCAACGCGCTCAGCCACGACATCTACTACAAGATGCTCGACCCGAATGCGCCGACCGTTCGGCGCCTGACCGTCGCGCGCATCCTGCTGTTCTTCGTGGCGGTGTTGGCGGCCTATACCGCCTCCACCAAGCCGGCCGACATCCTGGCCATGGTCGGCTGGGCGTTCTCGCTGGCCATGGCGGGCAACTTCCCCGCGCTCGTCATGGGCATCTGGTGGAAGCGCACCACCGCGGCGGGCGCCATCGCCGGCATGCTCGTCGGCTTCGGGCTGTGCCTGTTCTATCTCGTGGTCACCCGCTACTTCCCCGGCTTCGGCGTGAAGTACGCGGGCATGAGCACGCTTTACACGGCGACAGGGACGCCGCTGGTGCCCGACATGGCGAAAGCCATGGCGGCGCCGAACGCGATGGAGGCTTTCCCGACGCTCGCCCATCCGCTCGCGAACAAGGTCGGCTGGTTCGACCTCAACAACATCGCGTGCGGTCTGCTCGGCGTTCCGGTCGGCTTCGCCACCATCATCATCGTCAGCCTGCTCGGCAAGGAGCCGTCCAAGGAGATGCAAGCCTACGTGGACGAAATCCGCAGGCCGCGCGGCCGCACGGTGCTGGAGGAGAAGACCTGACCCGTCGGTGCGGACGAAGGGAAGCGGGGCCTTTGCGCCCCGCTTCTTTTTTGCAAGGCGCGGCGGATGCCGCGCAGCGGGCGTCGATGACGGCCGCCGCACAAACCGGTAATCTTGCCGCATCAGGCTCGCCGCAGATGCGAGAAGCAACGAGGACAATGACGTGACCGGCGGCTCGGCCCTTCTCGCCCTTTGGTATTTTCACGTGCCGAATTTCATCCTGGCGGCGCTGATGTACACGCTGCTCGGCCGCGTCCTGCTCGGCCTCATCGTGCAGCCCGATTCGACGAATTACATATGGCGCGCCTTCTGCCGATTGACCGATCCCGTGGTCGCCGCCGTCGCGCTCGTCACGCCGAAGGCCGCGGCGCCGGTCGTCGTCTGGCTGTTCGCCTTTGT
>CAZYGO010000409.1:0-2702 GCA_964647455.1 uncultured Rhizobium sp. | reverse complement strand
CGCCGCCATCGGTGCGCGCGCGCCAGGCCAGGTCGCTGATCTTGAGCATCTCGTTGATGGTGGCGTCGAAATTGGTGATCCGCGAGGTGACGGCTTCGGCTTCGCGCGTCAGCGCGTCGACCAGCACCTTGTCGGTATCGCGCCGCTGCTCGGTCAGGCTGAGGGGGCGCTGCGCCAGCGGATTCGCAAACTGGCGCGCGACCTGGGGAATGACGGCATCATAGCGCCTGGCGCCGGTTTCGATTTCCTGCCAGCGGTTGGAGCCGCTCTTCTTCAGCAGGCCGACCAGGGTCTGGGTTTCGCGCATCACCTCGGCATGCGAGGTGAGCAGCGCTTGCGCTTCGGACGGCGCCGGAATCGAATCCGATTCATATCGCGTGGTGATGATCGTCGCTTCGGAACGCAGTGCGCCGCGCACGAAAAGCAGTTTGCGCGCGATTGCGACATCGTCGGCAATGCGTCCGACGGCCTGGCGCTCGTCAAAGGCCCGTTTTGCCGAAAGGGCAAAGACCGAGACCAGCAGCGCAACGAGCATGAAGGTGACGAGCGCCAGCAGCGCCGCCACGGAATAGAGTCGTCTCACGCGATTTCCCCTTCCCGAGGGTCGCGATCCTAAAATGTAACCATAAGAATATGCTTAACTTCGCTTTCCCCGCACGTAAGGATCGGTTTGTAAAAACCGTACGCAATGGCGCGGAAACGCTGCAAAAGTTCCCTGCGGCTCGGGTCACTTCCTCGGCTTCGTCCATTTCGTGACGCGCCCGACGCTGGTGTCGCCGGTGAAGATGTTGCCCTGCTTGTCGAAGGCCATGTAGGTGGTCTCGATTGCCTGGCCGGGTTCCCGTCCCGCCCCGTTACCCATCGCGCCCAGCACCTTGCCGTTGCGGTCGATGCGCAGGATCTGGCCGTCCTGGCCCGACGCCACCCAGGGATTGCCCTGAGCGTCGAAGTCGATGGCGCAGATCAGATTGCGCATCTGGATGGTTTTCAGGAAGTTGCCGTCGCTGGTGTAGATCACGATACGATACTGTTCGCGGTCTCCGATCCAGACATCGCCATTCCTCGGATCCACCGCCACGCCATGGGCCATGCTGAACTTGCCCTGGCCCACGCTGTTGCCGAACCACTGGTTGATGAAATTGCCGTCACGGTCGAAGTGAAGGATGCGTGCGGCGCCGATGACGTTGGCGGGATCGGGCGATTCCACGTCATTGGGGCTCTCATTGGCATGGCCTTCCCCGATGTAAATGTCTCCGTTGGGCGCGAAGGCGACATCCATGGGCTGCCACAGCAGGCGCTGGCCCTTGGCTTCGTCCCAGTCCCCGCGCTTGAGCCTGGTGCCGAAGGTCTTGAGCAGCCTGCCTTCGGGCGACAGCTTCATCACGGTCGAACCGTCGGCATCGACGATCCAGACATTATCCTGGGCGTCCACCGCCAGGCCGTGCGGCTTTTCCTGGTGGCCGATCACATCCTCGCCGACCGCCAGAATCTGCCTGTAATTGGGATCGAATTTGAAGAGCTGCGGCTCGCCCGGCAGGTTGCGCTGGAAGATCCAGAAATTGCCCTTGGAATCGATCCCCACCGCCGGCACGCCGCTGTGGTAGGGGCCGTTATCGTCGGTGATCTGGAGCTTGAAGGGATAGGAAAAGGTGTAGCCCATGGTCTGGCGCCACTGAACTCTCCGCAGCTGGCCGCGGTCGGACGAGCCGCCATGTTCAGGATCGCAGACGGTGGAATGCACGCAGAGCGGCACGCCGGCCTTGTTGTTCGGCGTGGTGACCGGCTGCGGCCGGCGCGGCGCCGGATTGGCGGAGGGCGGGCGGGGTGGCGGTATCTGCAGGAACCAGCCTGGCGAGCCATTGGCGGCCGGGCCACTGGTGGGCTGGGCCGCTGCGGCGCCCGCGGCGAGCAGGGTGATGACAGCGACAGAGACGATGCGCATGATGTTTCCCCGGCCTGTTTCTGTTTTCGCAAAGACTATGCGCCCAGGCGCTTTGGGCGCAATGGCCGCCTGCCTGTCGAGATTCGCGCCTGCATGTTTCGCGCCATGCGCTTCGCACACGCAACAGCCCGGCGACCGCCATCACTGCCGCCGGCGCGACATCCGTGATGACCGTTGCCCGTGCCGCAATGCCGCTGCTAGCCTGCCTGACGGACAACAGGGATCGCCAGGGCTGCAACGATGGCGCCTGACTCTGGGAAGGATTGGCTGATGACATCGCATTATCGCGCCGGGCTGCTTCTGGCTGCCACGGCCCTGCTGGCTTCGGCCGCGCTGGCCCAGCCGCATCGCAATGAACTGAACGCCACCGGCGTTCCGCCCGGGGACTACAGCCATACGCTTCGCACCGCTGCCGAAATTGCCCTGCCGAACAATTACAACCGGGACGAAACCTGGCTGAAGCTGCCCAGGGGACAGGAGCTTGGTCCCACCAGCGCGCTGGACATCGACAAGGACGGCAGGTCCATCTGGCTGGCGGAGCGTTGTCCCGGTGCCGGTGGCTGCATCGCCACCAGGACCAACCCGATCATGAAGTTCGACGCCAGCGGCAAGCTGGTGCGTGCCTTCGGCGCGGGCCTGCTGGTCTATCCGCATGGCATGTGGGTGGACCGGGAGGGCAATGTCTGGGTCGCCGACACCCAGTCCAACATCGAGCGTACCAACGGCACGCCGAACCCGGCGGCGGCAAATGCCACGCCGG
>CAZYGO010000408.1:0-4740 GCA_964647455.1 uncultured Rhizobium sp. | reverse complement strand
GAAAGCCGTAGCCGGGCTCGAGCGCATGGAGCGGATGGGAACACACCAGGCCGGGAACATGCACATCCCCAAGTCGCCGCCATGTCGCGATCTTGGCGGCCTGCCGCACCTCTTCCGCCAGCTTGTCGGCCAGTAGGAAGCGCTGGCCCGGCGCGGCCCACGGTTCGAACGGCAGTCCGGTTTCGACCGTCTCGACCTCGTAGACGCCGTAGGCAATGTCGGGATTGTAGGTGATGGCCCGGTTGGCCGGGATGGTCCAGGGCGTCGTCGTCCAGATCAGGACGAAGGCGCCCTCAAGATCGGGCCGCCCGGCTGCGCCGTCCCGAATCGGGAACTTGACCCAGATCGTCGGACTGACGTGGTCGTGATACTCGACCTCGGCCTCGGCCAGGGCCGTGCGCTCCACCGGGCTCCACATCACCGGCTTCGAGCCGCGATATAGCTGTCCGCTCATCAGGAACTTGTGGAACTCGCCGACGATGGCCGCCTCGGCCCTGAAGTTCATGGTCGTGTAGGGATTGGCGAAGTCGCCGATCTGGCCCAGGCGCTGGATCTGCGCCGACTGCACGCCCATCCAGTGGGTGGCGAAGGCGCGGCATTCGCGGCGCAGCTCGTCCTTGGGGATCTCGTCCTTGTTGCGCCCGGCCTCGCGGAATTTCTCCTCCACCTTCCATTCGATCGGCAGGCCGTGGCAGTCCCAGCCGGGGACATAGGGCGCGTCCTTGCCCAGCATCTGCTGGGAGCGCACCACGAAGTCCTTCAGTATGTGGTTGAGGCCGGTGCCCGAATGGATGTCGCCATTGGCGTAGATCGGGCCGTCATGCAGCAGGAAGAGCGGGCGGACCCGCAAGCCCCCCGCATCCCAGGCCTTGGCCCGCAGCCGGCCGTAGAGGTTCATTTTCGCCCAATGGGCCAGCCATCTGGGCTCGGCCTCGGGCAGGCCTGCCTTCATGGGGAAGTCGGTGGCGGGCCGGAACAGGGTATCGCGAAAATCGCGGGATTCGGCGGGTTTTTCGGCCATGCCGATGCTTCTAACAGGGGCAATGGTCGGTTTCCAGAGGCCCGCCTCGCGCGCGCCCGCGCCAGGGCCGGGCGATCTCCAGGAATTCGCAGGCGCTAGGCGTCCAGCTTGGGCAGCCGGGAATGGCGGGCCAGGATCGCCCGCGCCGCCTGGGCGTCGTCGGCGATCTGGGCGATCAGGGCGGGAAGGCCGGAAAAGCGCATCTCCGGGCGGATATAGTCCACCAGCTCCACCGACAGATGGCGGCCGTAAAGATCGCCGTCGAAATCGAACAGATGCGTCTCCATCAGCGGCACGCGCACCTCATACATGGGGCGGATGCCGAAATTGGCGACGCCGTCATGGCGCTCCACCACCACGTCATTGTCGGTGATGGCGGCGCGCACGGCATAGATGCCGAAGGCCGGCGCCAGGCAATGGCCCAGATGCATGTTGGCGGTGGGAAAGCCCATGGTGCGGCCGCGCCCATCGCCATGCTCGACGCGCGCCTCCACCGCCCAGTGCCGGCCCAGCAGCTTGGCGGCCTCCAGCGGATGGGCCGCCTTCAGCGCCTCGCGGATGCGGGTGGAGGAAATCTTCTCGCCCGCGCCCGCCAGGACAGTCTCGAACGGGGTGACCGAAAAGCCATGCGCCGCGCCCTGGTCGCGCAGGGTCGAGAGGTTTCCGCCCCTGCCCCTGCCGAAGACGAAATCGTGCCCCACCACCACGCCGGCGACGCCCAGGCCCTCGACCAGCACCTCGCGGACGAAATCCTCCGCCGCACGGCCGGCCATGGCGGCATCGAAGGACACGGCGAAAAAGGCGTCCACGCCCAGTTCGGCCAGCAGCCGCGCCTTCATGCGCAGCGGCGTCAGGCGGAAGCTTTCGGAGGACGGCTTGAAGAATTCCTGCGGATGCGGCTCGAAAGCCAGCACCGCCAAGGGGGCGCCCAGGGCGCGGGCCTGCCGCGCCGCCTCGCCGATAAGCGCGCGGTGGCCCAGATGCACGCCGTCGAAATTGCCCACCGCGGTCACCGCGCCGCGCAGGGGGGCGGGCACGTCGGCGAAGTGGCGGAAGATGCGCATCAGGCCCCGGAGCCGCTGTCGGCGGCCTTCTTTTCCGGCGGCCGCCGGGGCGCGATCACCCGCGTCTCCATCTTCGCCACCACCGTCTCGCCCACGCTGCAGACCGCATCGAGCGTGACGTTGCGGCCCTCGATGCTGCGCACGGTGCAGGTCACGCTGACGGTTTCGCCCAGGCGCAGCGGCGCCTTGAACTCCAGCGCGGCGCTGGCGAAGATCGTGCCCGGACCGGGAAGTTGGTTGCCGACCACCGCCGAGACATAGCCCACCAGCAGCGCGCCATGCGCCACCCGGCCGCGGAACACGGTCTTCCTGGCGAACTCCTCGTCGAAATGCACCGGATTGCGGTCGCCGGTGGCCTGGCCGAACAGCTCGATATCGGCCTCGGTGACGGTGTGGGTGAGCCCCGCGCTCATCCCCACCTTCAGGTCTTCCAGATAGACGGTCATGGCCTCACCAGGTCAGGGCGCGCAAGGCGGCGGCGGCGTGCACGCCGTTGCGGGCCAGCAATTCGTCGAGATGGGCCTCAGTATAGGGCTCGATCTCCTCGCCATGGATGCCGTCGGCGATGAACAGCGCCGCCAGACCCTGGCCGTTGGCGCCCTTGATGTCGGTGGGCATGCCGTCGCCGATGGCCAGCGGCCTTTCCGCCGGCATGCCGCGGCGCAGGGCCGCGATCTCGGCCCGCGCCATGTCGTACACCGGCCCGTGCGGCTTGCCGTAATAGGTCACCGGCCCGCCCAGTTCGGCATACTCGCGCGCCAGGGCGCCGGCGCACCAGTAGAGGCGAGTGCCGCGATGCACCACCAGGTCGGGATTGGCGCAAAGCATCGGCAGGCCCCGCGCCGCCAGCTTCGCCAGTTCGGGGCCGTAATCGGCGGGCGCCTCGCTGTCATCGTCGCGCAGCCCGGCGCACAGAATGACCTCGGCCTCCTCCAGCGAGGCCAGCGAGACATCCAGCCCCTGGTAGATCGAAACGTCGCGGGCCGTGCCGATATAATAAAGTGGCAAATGATGCCCGGAGGCCCGCCGCACGATCTCGGCGCGGGTGGCACCGCCGGAGCTGACAATGGCGTCATAACAGTCGGCAGGCACCCCGAAGCCGGCGCACTGCTCGGCCACGGCGGCGGGCACGCGCGGGGCATTGGTCAGCAGCACCACCGGGCCGCGCGTCTCCCGGAACCGGCGCAGGGCGTCGCAGGCTTCCCTGTGGGCGTGATGGCCGTCATGCACCACCCCCCAGACGTCGCAGATCAGGGCGTCGTGCTGGCTGGCAAGCTCGGAAAGGCCGGAAAGCAGGCGGATGGACATGGGCCAGCCGGATGACATGGCCGGGGCTTTAGGTCAATCGCCGCCCCGTTACGGGCCCCTCCATGGGGGCCCGGCCCGCGGGTCAGGTGCTAGCTTGCCCGCTTGAACGGGATGACCGGCGCCATGTCGGGCATCGCGGCCGGGCGGCTGGCGTCGTCGCGCACGGCGCGCGGCTCGCCGAAGAGATAGCCCTGGGCGAAGTCCACGGCATAGTCCAGCAGCGACAGCACGGTCTTCTCGTCCTCCACCCGCTCGGCGATCAGGTTGAGGCCGTGGCGCGAGAGCAGCTTCTTGAAATCCTCGGCGGCGACGGCGGCGCCCGCCCCGCTCATCCCGTCCAGCAGCGTGCCGGCGCGCAGCTTGAGATGGGAGAAGCCGATCCGCTTCAGCTTGACGAAATCCAGCGCCAGGGTCTCGACATGGTCCATCGAAAGCGCGAAGCCCAGCTCGGCCAGGCGCGTCAGGTTTTTCTCGCCCGCCGCGCCGCAGCGCAGCACCGCGTCCTGCGCGAATTCGAAGATGATCAGGCCGCTGAGGTCGCGGTTGGCGGCCATGTAGTCGAGGAACTGGGGAAAGAATTCGGCGTCGGCCAGCGTGTCGGCCGAGATGTTGCAGAAGATGCCGATCTCGCGGGTCTTGGCCGCCAGGCGGCGCAGCACCTGGACGCAGCGGAACAGCAGCAGGTTGTCGACCACGCTCATCAGCCCCGCCTCGCCCGCGACCTTGATGTATTGCGCCGGCATGATCACCGCCCCGCCCGCGTCGCGCAGGCGCGACAGCGCCTCGTAATAGCGCAGCTTCCTTTGCGGCAGGCTGACGATGGGCTGGAGATAGAGGTCCACCCGGTTCTCTTCCAGGCTGGCGCGGATGGTTTCCAGCAGTTCGTTGCGGTCGCCGAAGCTGCCGAGATAGGCGGCGGCCGGGCCGGTGGAGGGAATGCGCGGCACCTGGGCCTCGGCCTGGCGGGCGCCGCGCGAGATCTTGCCGGCGAATTCGCGCATCAGGCTTTCCAGCACCTTCAGTTCGGCCACGATCTTGCGGCTCTGGGCGTTGGTGCGCTCGTCGATCAGCCCGTCCAGGGCGCCGATGCGGGCGCGGGTCTCGTCGAGCTGGTCCTGGAATTCGATCGTCATCTTGCGGATCTGGGCGAATTCGCGGGCGGTGGCGCGGCGGTCGGCGCGGCGCGCGAAACCGGCGCTGACATGCTGGGTGGCGAGGAAGCACAGCCCCGCCGCCACCAGCGCCAGCGGCCAGCCGGTGAACAGCACCATCGAGGCGCCCAGGAAGGCGCAGCCGAAGAAGCAGGTCAGGTTGATGAGAACCTTGGTCATGCGGCAAATCATGCCG
>CAZYGO010000407.1:0-5720 GCA_964647455.1 uncultured Rhizobium sp. | reverse complement strand
ATCCGCCCCGGTCCTGGCGGCGGGCGATGTCTTCTATCTGGTTTTTCTGGCGCTCTGCGTTCCCCTGGTCCTGGGCCAGACCCCGGCCGACCTCAAGCGCCGGGCCGCCCGCGAGGATGAGGGCATCGGCGTCGTCGTCCTGGTGACGCTGGCGACCATGCTTTTCTTCTGCGAGGCGGCGTTCGCCGCGATCGGCCGCAAGCACGGTTTCGACCTCGCGCCGGTGCTGCTGGCGGGCTTTGGGGCGCCACTGGGCTGGCTCATCTTGCATCTGGTGATGGCCTTCCACTATGCCAACATCCATTATTTCAAGGACGCGGAACCTGACCTGGAATTTCCGGGCAAGGGCGATCCCGGTCCATGGGATTTCCTGTATTTCTCGTTTGTCATCGGCATGACGGCGCAGGTCTCCGACGTGCAGGTCCTGACCACCCGCATGCGTCGCACGGTGCTGTGGCACGGCATCGTGTCCTTCTTCTTCAACACCGTCTTCATCGCCATGGCCGTGAATGCCGGCGTGGCCATGGCCGGCTGACAAAGCCGCAGATGAGAATGGTTCGCAACAGAGGCGGGGGCACGCCCCAAAGGAGCCGTCTTCCTGTGACAAATTGCGTGGAATCAAACACTTCTTCTGTTCTATTGTGGAGAGAAGGGGCGTGACCCCGCCCCGAAGGCTCAGAAAATGGCGTTTTCCTACGGTTCCAAGTTTCAGGACGCACTGACCGCCCTCAAGCGCGAGGGCCGTTACCGGGTCTTCGCCGATATCCTGCGCGAGCGGGGCGCCTATCCCAAGGCCGGGCTCTTCGAAAACGGCACCACCTATACGGACAACAAGGGGCGGCCGATCACCGTCTGGTGCTCCAACGACTATCTCAACATGGGCCAGCATCCCAAGGTGCTGGCGGCCATGCATGAAGCGGTGGATTGCGTCGGCGCCGGTTCCGGCGGCACCCGCAACATTTCCGGCACGACCCACTATCATGTCGAGTTGGAACGCGAGTTGGCCGATCTGCACGGCAAGGAAGCGGCGCTGCTGTTCACGTCGGGCTTCGTTTCCAACGATGCGACGCTGTCCACGCTGGCCAAGTTGCTGCCGGGGCTGATCGTCTTCTCCGACGAGCTCAACCATGCCTCCATGATCGAAGGCATTCGTCATGGCGGTGTCGCCAAATACGTCTTCCGCCACAATGACGTGAAGCATCTGGAGGAGCTGCTGGCCGCGGCCAATCCAGCCGCCCCCAAGCTGATTGCCTTCGAGAGCGTGTATTCCATGGAAGGCGAGTTCTCGCCGACCAATGCGATCTGCGACCTGGCCGAGAAGTACAACGCGCTGACCTATATCGACGAGGTTCACGGCGTCGGCCTTTACGGCCCCCGTGGCGCCGGCGTGGCGGCGCGCGACGGCTCGATGCATCGTATCGACATCGTCGAGGGGACGCTGGCCATGGCCTTCGGTGTGATGGGCGGCTATATCGCCGCCAGCGCCGAGCTGGTGGACTGCATCCGCAGCTTCGCGCCCGGCTTCATCTTCACCACCTCGATCGCGCCGGTGATCGCGGCGGGCACCCTGGCCTCGATCCGCCATCTCAAGGAAAGCGATGTCGAGCGGCAGGTGATCGCCGAACGCGCCGCCAAGCTGAAGAAGATGATGGCCGACGCCAGCCTGCCGGTGATGGAGAGCCCCAGCCATATCGTGCCGCTGCTGGTGGGCAATGCCGCGCTGTGCAAATCGGTGTCGGACGCCCTGCTCAGGGATCACGGCATCTATGTGCAGCCGATCAACTATCCCACCGTGCCGCGCGGCACCGAGCGGTTGCGCTTCACGCCCTCGCCCGCCCATACCGACAAGATGATGGAGGAGCTGGTCGCGGCCCTGAATCTTGTGTGGGATGCCCACAAGCTTGCGCGGGCCGCCTGACACCTTGTCCGACCGCCGCGAAGTCCTGATCGAGTTCGTAATTCAGGGCAGTTTCGTCAAGGCCACCGCGATGGATCCGGCCACCGGCCTTGAAGCCAGCATCGTCGGTCCCGCCAGCGCGCCGCAATCGGTCCTGGCGGAGCAGGCGCGGCGCAAGCTGGCCTTCGTGGCGAAAAAGCAGGGCTGACTATTTCCTGTTCTTCTTGCCCGGTTTGCCCAGGCCGAACTTCTTGGCGAATTCGCTGCGCTTGGCGGCATAGTTGGGCGCCGTCATCGGATAGTCGGCCGGCAAACCCCATTTGGCGCGATATTCGTCTGGCGACATGTTGTAGCGCGCCCTCAGATAGCGCTTGAGCATTTTCAGCTTCTTGCCGTCCTCCAGGCATACGATGTAGTCGGGCTTGACCGATTTCTTGACCGAGACGGCTGGCTCGCGGTTTTCCCGCGCGACCGGCTCGGCGCCGGCGATGCCGCCCAGTGTGGCATGGACGCTGCGGATCAGCGCCGGAACTTCGTCCGGCGGCAGCGTGTTCTTGCTGAGATAGGCGGTGACGATCTCTGTGACGCGCGTAAGGATGGCGTCCTCGCTTCCGGTGTCCTGCCTGTTATTGTCCATTTTTACCGCCTGTACTGCGCCATTACTGGCGATTCACTTCCGCCGTTCGGTTTGTACAGCAAAGATCGCGTTTTACCTGCAAACTGTCCAGCGCGGCGGCGCGCGCTCCGGCTTTTTCCAGGGTTTGGCCGGGGGCTGCCATACCGCTAGATTTGGGGGCTGGGACGGGTTAAATCCGCTTTCCTTGCGGGCCCTTCCAGATCGGGGGCCTGCCTTGCCGAGAGGATTGCCGATGTCAGCGCCCGCCATGCCCGTAAAAAATTCGGGCTTTTTCACCAAGGACTTGGCCGAGGCGGACCCGGCGGTGGCGGCCAGTATCCGGGACGAGCTGGGGCGCCAGCGCGAGAAAATCGAGCTGATCGCCTCGGAGAACATCGTCTCCCGGGCGGTGCTCGAGGCGCAGGGCTCCGTCCTCACCAACAAGTATGCCGAAGGCTATCCCGGCAAGCGCTATTACGGCGGCTGCGAGTATGTCGACGTCACCGAGCAGTTGGCGATCGACCGCGCCTGCAAGCTGTTCGACTGCTCCTTTGCCAACGTCCAGCCCCATTCCGGCGCCAATGCGAACCAGGCGGTGTTCTACGCCCTGCTGCAGCCGGGCGACGCCTTCATGGGCCTCGATCTTGCGGCCGGCGGTCATCTCACCCATGGCCATCCCGCCAATTTCTCCGGCAAATGGTTCAAGCCGGTGCCCTATACGGTGCGCCGCGACGACCAGCGCATCGACATGGACCAGGTCGAGCGCCTGGCGCAGGAGCACAAGCCCAAGCTCATCATCGCGGGGGGCAGCGCCTATCCGCGCCAGATCGATTTTGCGGCCTTCCGCAGGATCGCCGACAGCGTCGGCGCCACCTTCATGGTCGACATGGCGCATTTCGCGGGTCTGGTGGCGGGCGGCGTGCATCCCAACCCGCTGGAGCATGCCCATGTGGTGACCACCACCACCCACAAGACCTTGCGCGGCCCGCGCGGCGGCATGATCCTTTCCCGCGACGCCGACCTGGGCAAGAAGATCAATTCCGCCATTTTCCCCGGCCTCCAGGGTGGCCCCTTGATGCACGTCATCGCCGCCAAGGCGGTGGCCTTCGGCGAAGCGCTGCAGCCGGAATTCAAGGCCTATGCCCGCAATGTGGTGGAGAACGCCAAGGCGCTCGCGGAAGTGCTGAAGGCCTCCGGCTTGGACATCACGACCGGCGGCACCGACACGCATCTTATGCTGGTGGATCTGCGGCCCAAGGGCGCCAAGGGCAAGCCGGCCGAGCATGCGCTCGACCGCGCTGCCATCACCTGCAACAAGAATGCCGTGCCGTTCGATACCGAGAAGGCGACCATCACCTCCGGCATCCGGCTGGGGTCGCCCGCCGGCACCACCCGCGGCTTTGGTGCCGCCGAATTCCGCGAGATCGGCAAGCTGATCGTCGAGGTGGTCGAGGCTGTTGCAAGGAATGAGAATGGCGACGCCCAGGTGGAAGCCGGCGTTGCCCGCCGCGTCGGCGAGTTGTGCGAACGCTTCCCGATCTATTCCTGAGGAGAGCCCATGCGCTGCCCCTTCTACGGACACGACGATTCCCAGGTCAAGGATTCTCGCCCCAGCGAGGACAATTCCGCCATCCGCCGGCGGCGCCACTGCCCGGAATGCGGCGGCCGCTTCACCACCTTTGAGCGCGTGCAGCTGCGTGAATTGATCGTGGTGAAGAAGAACGGCCGCCGCGAGGCCTTCGACCGCGACAAGCTGGAACGGTCGATCAACCACGCCCTGCGCAAGCGCCCGGTGGAACGCGAGCGGGTGGACCGCATGATTACCGGCATCGTCCGCCGCCTGGAGAGCATGGGCGAGAATGAAATCCCCGCCAATGTCATCGGCGAGCTGGTGATGCAGGCCCTGGCCTCGCTCGACAAGGTGGCCTATGTCCGCTTCGCCTCGGTCTATCGCAACTTCCGCGAGACGCGGGACTTCGAGGCGCTGATCGGCGAACTCGAAGGCGACGAAAAGGACTAGCCTTGCGCATTCTCATCGTTGAAGCCCGCTACCATGCCCATGTTGCCGACCGCCTGGCGGACGGCGCCACGGCGGCGCTGGAACAGGGCCTGGCGGAGTTCGCCCGCGTCTCGGTGCCCGGCGTTCTGGAACTGCCCGCCGCCATCGCATTGGCTTCCCACCATCACATGTTCGACGCCTATGTCGCCCTGGGCTGCGTGCTGGGGCCCGGCATCGCGGCCGATACGCTTTACCGCGAGGTCTGCCGCGGCCTGATGCAGCTTTCCACGCAGGGCGTGGTGATCGGCAACGGGGTGGTGTTCGCCGAGCATGAGCGTGATGCCGTGGCCCTGGCGGATGCCAGCGATGCCGGCGGCGACGCCGCGCGCGCCGCGCTGGCGCTGGCGACGCTGCGCGAGCGGCTGGCGCTGTTGTGAGCACCGGGAGATGAGCGGCAATCCCCAGGCCCGCCATGCCGCGCGCATCGCCGCGGTGCAGGCGCTTTACCAGATGGAACTGGCGGGCGGCGACGCCGAGGAAACCCTAGAGGAATTCGCCGCGCACCGCTTCGGCGATTTCGAGGTCGCGCCGGATCGCGATTTCTTCGCTTCGATATTGCGCGGCGTGCCGCAGCATCAGGTCGAGATCGACCGCTCCATTGCCGCCAGCCTGGCGACGGGCTGGACCCTGGCGCGCATCGACTCCATCCTTCGCGCCATCCTGCGCTGCGGCCTGTTCGAGCTGGTTGCGCGCCGCGACGTGCCGGCACGCACGGTAATCGATGAATATGTGGCGGTGGCGCGAGCATTTTTCAGCGGCGACGAACCCGGCTTCGTCAACGGTTTGCTGGACAGGCTGGCGAAAACCAAGCGTGCGGCGGAATTCGGTTTGCCGACACCGGAAGGCGAACTGGATTTTTAAGTTCGCAGCCGCATCATTACACCTGTTACATCTTTCAGGCGCTTCGCGCTTCGCACAACTATGGCACTCTCCCGGTGAGAGGGGGCGCTCTTTATGGCGCCACTCCGACAACAGAAACGGGAGAGGACAGCCATGGACATGAAGAAGCGCGAATTTCTCACCGCCGGACTGGGCGTGGTGGGCGGCCTGGCGGCGGCAGGCACGGTTCTGGCGCAGAATGCGCCGCCGGCGGGACGTGGCGGCGGCGCGGCGGCGGGCCGGGGCGCAGCTCCGGCGGGCGGGCGTGG
>CAZYGO010000406.1:0-3904 GCA_964647455.1 uncultured Rhizobium sp. | reverse complement strand
CCCAGGACATCGAGGTCCGGCGCGGGCTCCTGGCCCCTGCTGCCGGCGACCTTGACCGGGGCATCGGCGGGGCCGGCGGCATTCTCGCCCGGCGCGGTGGACCACAGGATATTGTCGAACCAGCCATGATAGTGGCCTTCGAATTTCAGGATCACGTGCTTGCCCGTGGCGGCGCGCGCCAGGCGGAAGGCGGCCTGCGCCACTTCCGAGCCGGAAGAACCGAAGCGGATGCGCTGGGCGGAAGGAATGCGCTCGCACAGGATGCGGGCAGCCTCGAACTCAATCTCCGATTGACCGGCATAGAGGATGCCCTTGTCGACCTGCTCCTTCACCGCCTGCTGCACGGTGGGGGGCGTGTGGCCCAGCACCGTCGCGCCCATGCCGCAATAATAGTCGATCAGCCGATTTCCGTCCGCGTCGATCAGGTAGGGGCCTTCACCGCGCTGGAACACCAGCGGCCCGCCCTGCATGCCGATGCGGAAATTGCTGTTGACCCCGCCGGCGACATAGCGGGAATTTTCCGCGATCAAGGCGGCGGACCTGGTGAACTCCATGAGCATTTCCCCAATTTTCCCGCATTAGGGGCGCGCCGCGCCCGTTTGACAAGCACCGATGGCACCCGCCTAGATGGCCGCATGCCGCTGCACCCAGAGGCCCTCGAAGCGATACGCCGCGCCGGTGACCTGCCGGCTGGGCTGCCGCCTGCGGAATTGCGCATCGTCTATGAGCGGCAGCGCCTGACCCTGTTGCCGGAAAAGCCGCCGCTGGCGGCGGTTTCGGATCTTGCCATCCCAGGCGATGCCGGCCCGATCCCGGCGCGCTTCTATCGCGCCGACGATGGCGCCACGCCCTGCCCGCTGCTGGTCTATTTTCATGGCGGCGGCTTCATGCTGGGCTCGCTCGACCTTTACGACACCACCTGCCGCCGCCTGGCGCTGGCCGGCCGGTGCGCGGTGCTGTCGGTGGATTACCGGCTGGCGCCGGAGACCGTCTTTCCCGGCGCGGTGCTGGATGCCTATGCCGCGACACGCTGGGCGGCGGCCAATGCGGCGCGGCTCGGCGTCGATCCCGCCCGGATCGCGGTGGGCGGCGACAGCGCGGGCGGCAATCTGGCGGCGGTGGTGGCGCAGATGGCGCTGGACAGCGGTGAGTTCACGGTGGCGCTGCAACTGCTGATCTATCCCATGACCGACCAGAGCCGCGAATATCCATCCTATGAGCGCAACGAAAGCGGCTACATGCTGACGCGCAAGGCGCTGCACTGGTTCATGGACAATTACATTCCCGATCATGGCGACCGGCTGGACCCGCGCGCCTCCCCGATGCTGCGGGAGACGCTTCAGGGCCTGCCACCGGCGCTGATCATCAGCGCTGAGTTCGATCCGCTGGTGGACGAGAACCAGGCCTATGCCGAGCGGCTGCGCAAAGCGGGCGTTGCGACCGACTATGTCTGCTTCCCCGGCATGATCCACCCCTTCTTCACCCTGGGCGGGGTGATCGCCGACGCGGCGCGGGCCGAGGCTCTGGTCGCGGCCCGGATGCGCGGCCTGGCCTGACCCTCGCCGCTATTTTTCGCAGCGCAGGAAGCGATGGGCGATGGCCGCCGACTTGAACACGTCGGGGACATTGTCGAATTCCCAGATGTAATAGCGGACATTGGGGCCGGCCGCCGCGTACACGGCGGGCCAGTCGGTGATGCCCATGCCCAGATCGGTCATCCTGGCGTTGGCCAGCGTGTCTTTCACATGCAGGGCATCGATGCGGCTCTGGTATTTCCGCAGAAAGGCCAGCAGGGCGTCGAAGCGATCCAGCCCGAAGGCGACGCGCGCCCAGTGCACGTCGACCTCGAAATGGACATAGCGCGGATCGGTGTTGGCGGCGACGATCTCCCAGGCCGACACCGGCTCGGTGCGGCCGGTTCGGTTGAGGTCGTAGGGAAACTTCGTCGTCAGTTCCTGGGTATGGTTGTGAACATAGAGGCGAAGGCCGCGCGCCGCCGCACGCTGGCCGAGCGCGTTGAGATTGGCCGCCGTCGCCAGCGTATGTTCCAGCGTGTCCAGGCCCGGCTGGCCGAAACCGGATGAACCGATCTCCTTCTGGCCCAGCGCGATGGCGTCGTCCATCGCCTGGTCCCAGGACGCGGCATCGAGGCCGCCATGATTGCCGATCACGGTCTGGCCGTTCTTGCGCGCAATATCGGCATACTCGGCCACCGGCAGGCCCAGCGTGTCGCCGAAACGCTCGACACTGCGGAATCCAGCGGCGCGCATGGCGATGAAATTCCTGCCCAGCGCGGCGGCAGAAACACGGGTGGGCTGGCCGCGCTCCGGCGCCGGCTGGCCTTCCCGCAAGGAAGCCAGGAGATTGTAGAGCTGGTAGCCGATCTTCTCTTCCGGAATCGGCGTGCACGTCTTCGGCGCGGCGGGCTGGGCGTCGCTGGACGACGCGACGACGCTGACGGCCGCCGCCAGCAGGCATATCCGCATGATCTTCATGACATGCTCTCCCTGTTACAATGAAACCGACGCGGGTGCGCGCTGCGGCGGCCTGAAGAAGAAAAACAGCAGCAGGACCGCGGCCAGGGCCATGCCCGCCGGAACCAGGAACAGCGCATGGTAATCCACGGCGCCGTCCGGCAGCGTCATCCGCGCCATCAGTTCGGGAAACAGGAAACTGGCGCCGACATTGCCGATGCCCAGAATCAGCAGGTTGAAAAGACCCTGGGCGCTGGAGCGGACATCCTTGGGAAAGACCGCATCGACGAAGATGTAGACCGAGACGAAGTAGAAGGCATAGCAGATGCCGTGCAGGAACTGCACGGCCACGATGATCGGCACGCTGTCGGCGAACAGCGCGAAAACGATGAAGCGCGAGGCATGGGCAAGAATGCCGACGATCATGGTCGTCTTCCAGCCCAGCCTTAGCAGGACAGCCCCCATCGCGAACATGGTGACGATTTCGGCAAGCTGGCCCAGGCTGAGCACCACCATGGAAAGATTGCCCGCGATGCCGACACGGTTCGTCAGAAAGGCATCGGCCATCACGAAATAGCCCTGGTGGATGGTGGCGTCGATCAGCGTCACCAGGAACAGCACCGCCACGAACGGAACGCGCAGCAGCCGGATCGCTTCGCGCCAGGCCAGCGGATCGCCGCCCTCGCGGCTGGGCGGGGTGTGCGGCAGGGTCAGGCTGTAGCAGGCGAGCGCGAAGGAAACGATGGCGGAGACCAGGAATATCCACCGCACCTGTTCAACCGAAGCCGCCGCGCCCAGCAGGAAGACGAACGGCCAGCTCACCAGCATCCAGCCGACCGTGCCGCCCATGCGCACCATGCCGTAATCGGCGGCGGGGTCGGCCATGTTGGCGAAGGCGATGGCGTTGGCGACCGACAGCGTCGGCACATAGAGCAGGCTGAAGGCCATGTAGCAGGCGAAGAAGGGCCAGAAATCCGTCAGGAAGGCGCAGCCGATCAGCGCCAGCCCGCCCGCGACGTGACTGACGGCCAGGAAGCGTTCGGCCGAGAAATTGCGGTCGGCGAACTGGTTGGAGAAGAACAGGCCGATAATGGCGGCCAGGCCCCAGGAACTGCCGACCAGCGATTGCTGCCAGGCGCCGAAATGCAGCAGGCTCATATAGGGAAACAGCTTGGGCGCCCAGGCGCCCCAGATGGCCAGCTCGAGGACCATCATCACGAAAAGACGCACTCTGATGGTCATGGCACTCTCCAATCCCGGTCAGGCGGGCACGTCCACCCAGCGCCGGCCGCGATGGCTTTCCAGCTCTGCTTCCAGGATCGTCATCTGCCGCAGGCCATCCGCCATCTGCGGATAATCCGGCGTCAGCCCGCGATCGGCGATGGAGGCATAGAAGCGGCGGAACAGCTGCTTGAAGGTGTCGTGATAGC
>CAZYGO010000405.1:0-3524 GCA_964647455.1 uncultured Rhizobium sp. | reverse complement strand
CCCTCAAATGATACTGATACTCCGGCATACCGGTCATGAGCACACGGCCCTCCGACGTATTGATGAACTTAAGTGTGTCGTTCTCATAAATATATTCCCCGACATAGTCCGTCTTTTTCTGCATTACATCCGAGCTGTTATAGACTATCTGCTTCAATTTCATGCCCGATGCGTCGTAGATATACTTTATGTAATCGCCGCTCGACTTTGTGACGCGTTCGGGTAAATTTAAATGATTGTATTGAATGGTGGTAATATCCTTATTCTTATCGAACGTCATGTTGCCATTCGCGTCGTAACCATAGTCGTTACCGGTTGTCGAAGATGGCTCCACAAATCCCTCCGCTTTTAACCCCGCATCCGTCACTTTCAATAATTGATTGGAGGGAGTTGTCCCATAATCGTAGGTGAGCGAATCCATGGCCGTGCCTTCCGAATTATTTCTTGTAAGACCTTTAATGTTGCCGTTAAGATCGTATTGATAGTCATTTTCGTTAAATGCATGGATTGAATTACTCCATGTTCCACCGCTATTTTTCTTATAATTCGCCGAAGTCATTCTGTTAATCGGGTCATAACCGTAATTATAAGCGGCTTCCCGGTTATCACCATTGAATGTACTCCATTTCATGCCACTGATATTTCCATTGTATAGCGCATTGTTTCCTGTTCCGATACCGGCTTCATAGCCAAGCTGGAAACCAAAAAGATCCGGCGAACCATTATTTTCCAAAAGGTTCTCTGCACTCTGCACAGATCAAGCTCAACAACTCTTTCAGTGTTGAACTTCTTATCGCCGGTTCCTTGATTGTATAGTAATGCAGAAAAAAACGGACTATGTCGGGGAATATATTGAACTGGAATCGAATACTAAACCAACCGTTGATCAGCTAATCGGCATTGCCGACGCGCTCAACATTTCTCTCGACCTGCTCACCGGCAGAACTTCAACGGAGCTCGATTTCAAAAACGTGCCGCGCATCATCGACATTCAGAATATGGGGCCACGTCACCAGGAGAACATGTATTATGCATCGATGCTTTCATTCGGGATGATAAACACTGTAAGATTCAAGGGCTGGCCGAACTGCAATAGGTCTCAGAAGATCACACTAAACGAAAGAAGGCTTTATAAATCATTTCTATGTAAATTCCTGAGTAGTCAATTTTCCTCTTAGGAAAAGGATATTTCGCCATATAGCAATTGGCAAAAGTACGCACATGATGATCATAATGAGTAAGGGGCGTCTAGGGTCAACTCCTTCAATATGCGGTGACCCGGGAAAATAACCGACGTACCTTATTTTAAAACTCGATATGTCTTTGATGATGTCATACTGATCACTGTCAATTGACCTCTCAACAATGTATTCCTTCTGAGTTATCTTGTTCGCATAGATGTAGGACAGAACGAATTCATCGCCACTCACCTTCTTAATATCCCATTTCGATATAGAGTCGTCAACTCCTGTAATACGGTATAGAATGATGTTCACTGTTCCCGCTAGGCAGCCGACAAAAAAAAACGCAAAGCAAAATCAACATCACAATGCCTGTGGCCCTATCCGCTAATTTCATTCTATTTTTTCTCAAGTTTGTCCTGAACCTTATTTTCCACAGTTTTCTGGGCAGTCTCTTTCGCAACGTCTTTTACTACCGTCGCAGCTATTTTCACCCCCGCGTTTGTTGCCGTCTGTGCTACAGCAACTACTAAAGGTTTTGAAGAATTAGAAACGGCGTTTGTTACCGCTTTTACAACTGGAGCAGTGACTTTAGATAAAGGACCTGCGACAACTTTACCCAATGGTCCAGCTACTGCATTAACCACGCCTCCTGCAGCGGCCGCCTTAACGATACTAGCAGTGTTCATAGGCTTATCACTTAATGCTTGCTTAGTTGTTTCCTCTGCTGCTCCTGCAACCATTCCTACGGCAGCGCCAGATGCCACAACACCGACCGTACTAGTAGCTACTGCAGTCCCGGCAATCAAGCCGGCGCCAGATCCAATTATCGCACCTCCAACCGCGCCAGCTAATGCCGCCTTACCAACATCTGCCAAATCCTTTCCCTCGTATGCTGCCACAGCAGCCCCTGCCACTGCTCCTATAAATGCACCGGCTGCAGCAGTACACCATGGTACGCAATCTCCTTTCGGGTCGTTATAACGTATTGGATTGTTAAATGCGAATTGATAAGTAGACCAACTCTCTTGGCCTTCTGAATCTCCTTTCGGATCCACCTGCCACCATCTTCCGGTGATGAAGTCAAGGGTTCTATACTGTGACTGATCAATATTCAAATCGAGCTCAATAACTCTTTCAGTATTGAACTTCTTATCACCGGTTCCTTGATTATATAGATACTTGTTATTGATTGAGTTCTCGCGTTGAAAATGATCGAATGCCAGGCCGAAGGGATAGTACGACTGTGACGAGATTACCGGGCTTTTAATGTGTTCCACTCTAAAATCATCCCAATACACATCCACAGGGCTCTCCCCTTCATTGCTAAGATACACATATACATATCCAGGCTGTTCTATTGAAATTTTATCTTCCAGCTTTTCGTGCGGTACATTCTGACCGTGCTCTTTCGGTGCTGCACTCAGTTGCTTGTATCCACCATCCAAAAGAATATAATTCCTGTCGAAGACGAGCCAGTTCAGATAGGCCTTCGGATCTTCGGTGTTTCCGGTGGGGGTCAGCAGTCCGGCAAAAGGGAACGAGGATGTGCTGGTCGAATAGCCCACTCCATCTATCCGCGTGGCCACCAGGTAATTCACGGTTATCTGGGAGAGTAACGTTTGAAAGAGGGGCGTCAAGTTGCCCGTGTTGGTATCTACATACTTCGCATAAACCTCCATTTTGACAGTGTCGCCAGGCATGACCGACAACGACCGCGCTAACCCATATTTCTCGTTCTCCGAACCATTGAGCCTCACAGCATACGTTCCTCCAGGGGAAAGATCCTCGATCAGGATGTTGTCCAGGAAAAAGTCTCTGGGCCCTGTGTTATTGTTAGCGAAAAGAATCAACGTCGACGAACTTTGGGCTGTAAATTCATAGCTGTAAACCCCGTTGGTTGTAACATTAAGCACGGTGAGGTTCTGCGCAATGCTTTGATCGTGAGCAAAGAGCGTCATGCTGGGGCCGGACGCTACATCCACCTCGCAGGTGACTTTGTAGTTCTTCCCCGCAGCAGTCGGTAAGATCAGATACACGTTATTCCACGAACTTGCACCGGTAGCCTTCAGTCGACCGTCTACCAGGCTGAGCGCAATTGTACCATCGTTTTCGAAAGGCGACAAGGATGAACTGAAATTATTGGCGAACACCGTCGTATTCGTCCCTCCCACCTTTTCATTGGTGTGGTCGAAGACCAGCGAGCTTACCCTTCGTGCATTATCGTATCGAAGGAATCTGGATCGCTCTTCGTCCTGGTTGGGTGTCTCCAGCGTGGCCAGGGCCTCCTCTGCCTGGTCTTCGGTGGTGAAGGTAAGCCGAACGTTGCCCAGATGATCCCTT
>CAZYGO010000404.1:0-7304 GCA_964647455.1 uncultured Rhizobium sp. | reverse complement strand
CTGGCCAACCTGGCGGCGCTGCAGCAGGCGGCGGCGGCGATAAGAGCGCTGGCGCCGCGCCGCATCGCCCTGTGGGGCGCCGGCCGGCTGTTCGACCTTCTGGTGCGCGAGGGCGGCTTCGACCCGAAAGGCCTGTCCCTGCTGATCGATGCCCATCTGCAGAAGCACATGGAGGAACGCCATGGCGTGCGGCTTTCGGCGCCCGAGGCGCTGGCCGATATCGACGCGGTGATCGTGATGTCGCGCATGTTCGCCGACGAGATCGCCCGCGAGATCCGCATGCGCGTGCCGGGGGCGGAAATCATCCTCTACGCAGACCTGCTGGAAAGCGCTAAGGCGCGCAAAGCCGCATGAGGCCGCACATGACCGCGCTACCGCACTCCATTCAGAAGAATGGGCCCGCCAACGACATTGCCGAGATCGAGATCGGCGTCAGCCTGGAGGCGCAGCTGGCGGAGGCGGCGCGCAAGGCGCGGATGCATTGCCTGGCTGCCATCTTCCATGCCGGCAGCGGCCATCCCGGCGGCGCCCTGTCCTGCACCGATCTGCTGGCCTGCCTTTACGGCGCCGAAATGAATGTCTGGCCGGGCGGCATCGACGATCCGCTGCGCGACCGCTTCGTGCTCTCCAAGGGCCATGCGGCGCCCGCGCTCTATGCCGCCGCCGCCCAGTTCGGCTTCTGCGACCCCAAGGAAGCGCTGGCGCTGCGCAAGCTGGGCAGCAAGTTTCAGGGCCATCCGCATGTCATCGACCTACCCTTCGTGGAAACTTCCACCGGCTCGCTCGGCCAGGGCTTTTCCGTGGCGCTGGGCATGGCGCTGGGCCTGAAGCTGCAGAAGAACGACGCCCGCGTCTATGCCCTGCTGGGCGATGGCGAACTGCAGGAAGGCGAGGTCTGGGAAGCCGCCATGGCCGGCGCGCACCACAAGCTCGACAATCTCTGCGCCATCATCGACTACAACAAGCTGCAGAGCGACGCGACCAACGATTCCATCATGCGGCTTGAGCCGCTGGCGGCCAAGTGGAGCGCCTTCGGCTGGGCCGTCACCGAGATAGACGGCCACGACATCGGCGCCATCTTGCACGCCTTCCGCAGCGCCGCCGTCACCACCGGCGCCCCTTCGGTGATCATCGCCCACACCGTCAAGGGCAAGGGCGTGCCGGCGATGGAGAATGTCCCCGCCTGGCATGGCAGCGTGAAAATGACGCGCGAACAGACGGAAGATGCGCTGCGCGCCCTGGGCGGCAGCGCCGAGGAAATCGGAGACCTGCTGAATGTCTAGTCCGGCTCTTATCGGTTCGAGCGGCGATTCGCTGCGCGAGGCCTTCGGCAAGGCGCTGTCGTCGCTGGCCGATGAATTCCCCAGGCTGGTGGTGCTGGATGCCGACATTGCCGGCGGCACCGGCGTGCATCACATCCGCAAGTCCCACCCGGCCCAGTTCGTGCAGTTCGGCATCGCCGAGCAGAACATGATGGCGGCGGCCGGCGGCATGGCCGCGGTGGGCCTGCTGCCCGTGGTCACGACCTTCGCGGTTTTCTGCCTGCGTGCCATCGAACAGGCGCGGCTGTCGCTCTGCTATGCCCGCCGCAACGCCAAGATCGTCGCCAGCCATCCCGGCCTGGATGTCGGCCCTGACGGCGGCAGCGCGCAATGCCTGGAGGACCTGGCGGCCTTCCGCGCCATTCCCGGTATGACGGTCATCTCGCCCGCCGATGCGACGGAAACCGCGCTGGCCACGCGCGCCATCCTGGAATTCGACGGCCCGGTCTATATGCGCACCGGCCGCAGTCCCGCCCCGCCCGTCTTCGGCGAAGGCCATACATTCGTGATCGGCAAGGGCCAGATCATCCGCGACGGCTCGGACGTCACCCTCATCGCCTGCGGCGCCGAGGTGGCGCGGGCGCTGGCGGCGGCCGAGATGCTGGCGGCGGACGGGATTTCCGCCCGCGTCGTCAACATGCCCACCATCAAGCCGATGGACACCGACCTGGTGGCCCGTTGCGCCCGCGAGACCGGCGCTATCGTCACGGCCGAGGATCACAACATCCATGGCGGGCTGGGCGGCGCGGTGGCCGAGGCGCTGGCCGCCACCGTGCCCGCGCCCATCGAGTTTGTCGGCGTGGCGGACACGTTCGGCTCGTCGGGCGAGCCCGAAGAGCTGGCCTATGCCTATGAGATCGCCGCGCCCTTCATCGCCGCCGCCGCGCGCAAGGTCCTGAAGCGCAAGCGCGCGGATGCGCGCCGTTGAAAAAGCCATGAGCCGCTTCTCGCTGGAAGGCAAATGCGCGGTCGTGACCGGCGGCTCCCGCGGCCTGGGCGCCGCCATTGCGCTGGGCCTGGCGGAAGCCGGGGCCGATGTGCTGCTGACCTATCGCGAAAAGCATGCCGAGGCCGCGGTCATCGCCCAGCAGATCGAGGAGATGGGCCGGCGCGCCATGACGGTGCCGATGGACGTCACCAGCCGCAAGAGCGTCGAGCACGCCGCGGCCCAGGCCCGCGCTTTCGGGCCGATATCGGTCCTGATCAACAATGCCGGGGTCAACAAGCCCACCGATTTCGACCAGATCGCCGATGACGACTGGGACTTCATCCTCGACACCAACCTGAAGGGTCCCTTCATCGTGGCCCAGGCCTTCCTGCCCCTGCTGAAGGCGGCGGGCGGCGGCGCCATCACCCATATCGGTTCGGTCTCAGGCCAGTATGGCGGGCCGCGCACGGCGCATTATGCCGCCTCCAAGGCCGGGCTGATCTCGCTGGCCCAGGTGATCGCCCGCTTCGGCGCCCAGCACAATATCCGCTCCAACACCCTGGCCGCCGGCCTGATCGCCTCGGAAATGGCGGCGGCGGGCCTGGCCAATGCCGCCGTGCAGAAGGCGGCCGAGACCATCATCCTCAAGCGCATGGGTAGCCCGCGCGAAGTGGCGGATGCGGCGGTGTTCCTGTCGTCCGACGCCGCCAGCTACATCACGGCGCAGACCCTGAACGTCAATGGAGGGCTTTACTTCTGATGGCGACCGGCCCCTCTTCCGAAAGAAAGACTCTTCTGATCATCTCCGGCGGCATCGAGGCGGCGGACACCGCCCGCCGCGCCAAGGAAATGGGCCACACGGTGGTGGTTTCTGACCGTGATCCCAACGCGCCGGGTTTTGCCTTCGCCGATTCCTGCCTGATCGCCGATGTCTATGGCCCCGACGAGACCGCCGCCGCCGCGGAACGCTATTCCCGCAAGATCCGCAAGATCGACGGCGTGCTCTGCGTCGCCGCCGACGCACCCGTCACCGCCGCCACGGTGGCGCGGCGCCTGCGCATTCCCGGCCTGCCGGTGCATGTGGCGGAACTGGCCTGCGACAAGCTGGCGATGAAGCGCGCCTTCCGCTCGGCGGGCGTGAACGTGCCCTGGTTCCAGGAAATCTCGACGCCGCAGGAATTGCAGCGCGTCGCCATCGAACGCGGCCGCGACCTGGTGATCAAGCCGGTCGATTCGCGCGGCAGCCGCGGCGTGCAGCGCATTGCGCGCGTGGAGGATCTGGCGGCGGCCTTCCTGCTGGCGCGCTCGCATTCGCCGAGCGAGCGGGTGATGGTCGAGCAGTATCTGGAAGGACCGCAGGTTTCGACCGAAAGCGTGGTAACGGGCGGGCGCTGCTTCACCCCGGGCTTTTCCGACCGCAACTACGAATATCTGGAGAAATACGCCCCCTTCTTCATCGAGAATGGCGGCGACCTGCCCAGCCACCTGCCGGACGACATCCAGAAGAAGGTGCGCGACCTGGTGGCCAGGGCCGCCGCGGCGCTGGGCATCACCGATGGCACCGTCAAGGGCGACATCGTGGTGCACAAGGGCGAACCCTATGTGATCGAGCTGGCGGCGCGGCTGTCCGGCGGCTTTTTCTGCACCCGGGAGATTCCGCTCAACACCGGCGTGGACTTCATCGGCGCCGCCATCCGCGTGGCGCTGGGCGAGGCCATCAGCGAGGACGAGCTGACGCCGAAATACCAGCATGCGGTGATCCAGCGCTATGCCTTCCCCAAGGCCGGCAAGGTCACCGCCATCCGCGGCGAGGAAGCGGCCCGCGCCGTGCCGGGCATCGCCGAGGTGGTGGTGACGGCGCGGCTGGGCGATGTGATCCCGCCCGCGGGCGACAAGCGCCCCAGCGCCGCCATGGTGCTGGCCAGCGGCGAAACCCGCGAACTGGCGTTGAAAGCCGCCAACGACGCGCTGGCTTTAATTCAGGTTGAGACAGCCTAGGTATCGGCAGTTTGAAAATCCGGAGCCGCGCAGCAAAGCCGCGCGGCGACTTTCCCATTCGCAGGCCCGCCTCCCTTCGGTGCGAAGCGCCGCGAGGCGGACGGAGGGGATCATCAATAAAAACAGAGACGGGTACGCTGCCCCCCGGCAACGTACCCGCCCTGCATGCCCACCAGAAAAAATTCCCTTCGCCCCGGGGCAGGCGCCGCATTCTTACGGTCGCCCGGCAACGGTTGGCGTCGGGCGGCCTCCCGGAAGGAAGCCGCCCGATACCGTGGCTTAGCGGAACAGAGACAGGATGGTCTGCGGCGCCTGGTTGGCGATCGACAGCGCCTGGATACCCAGCTGCTGACGGACCTGCAGGCTCTGCAGCTTGGCGCTTTCCTGGGCCATATTGGCGTCGACCAGGTTGCCGATACCCTAATTCAGGGTGTCGGACAGCTTCTGGGCGAAGGTGGCCTGGATCGAGAACTTCGCGGCGCCAGCCGACAACTTGGCGAGAGCCGAGTTGACGTTGGTCAGCGAGGACTGGATCGTCGAGATCAGCGTCGAAGCCTTGGCCTGGGTGGAGATCGTGTTGGTGCTCTTCACCGTCACGATGCTGCCCGACAGGCTCATCTTCTGCGCCGAAGTCGTCACGCGGCGGGTGCCGTCAGCCGAAGCCAGGGCGGTGACCTGGTTGGTCGAACCGTCCACCAGGTTGAAGCCGTTGAACACCGCGTTCTTGACGATCGTGGTGATCTGGTCGCGCAGGGCGACGAAGTTGGCGTTCAGGGCCTGACGGCTCGCCGTGTCGAGCGAGGAGTCGGCGGCCGAAAGCGCCTTGGCTTTCATCTGGATCAGCAGGTCCGAAATCGACTGGCCCGCGGAAAGGGCGACGTCGACGGCGGACGTGGCGTTGTTGAGGGAGTTGAGAACCGACTGATAGCCGGCCACGTTGCCGCGCTGATTCTGCGCGATGGCGTAAACGGCACCGTCGTCACGGGCATTGGCGACCTTGTAGCCGCTGTTGATCCGCGACTGGGTCTGGTCCAGCTGACCCTGAGTGTTGGTCAGATACTGAAGGGCAACGGCGGCGCCGTTGTTGGTGTTGACGCTAAAGGACATTTTGGTCTCTCCGTTCTGGTATGAAAGAGCAAGCTCTTGGGCGTTTTGCCCGCAGGCGTCATTTCAAGCCGCGTGCCGGAGGCGTTTAAGCAATTGCGAACCATCGATTTGGCGGGCCCCGGCAAAATCGCACCGGGAGGGAATTTCCCCACCAACGTCCGTGCCCGGCAGGATTTGCCGGGTGCGGCAGAATTTGCCGGGCGGCCTAGGCAAATAGCTCCAGTTTGATTCAAAGGCCGCGGAAAGAAAGCCAGTATTTTCGGGCTTTTTTCTGGTTCACGGCGACACAAAAGAAGGTGAAGAAAGGTAAATGGGCGTGCGCAGCCCGGCCGCTTCGCGGCGTTCGGGCGGAGCAAACCGATTTGCGACGGTGGAGAATCAACAAACAAACAAGCTCAAAAGAAAAAGGGCCGCAGCGCTGCGGCCCTTTTCCCATGGTTTTGAAGCTGGCGCTTAGCGGAACAGCGACAGGATGGCCTGCGGCGCCTGGTTGGCGATCGACAGGGCCTGCACGCCCAGCTGCTGGCGGACCTGCAACGACTGCAACTTGGCGCTTTCCATCGCCATGTTGGCGTCGACCAGGTTGCCGATGCCCGACGTCAGGGTATCGGACAGCTTCTGGGTGAAGGTCGCCTGGATCGAGAACTTCGCGGCGCCGGCGGACAACTTGGCCAGGGCCGAGTTGACGTTGGTCAGCGAGGACTGGATCGTGGCGATCAGGGCGGACGCCTTGGTCTGGGTCGAGATCGTGGAGGTGGTCTTCACCGTCACGATCGAACCCGACAGCTTCATGTTCTGCGCCGAAGTCGTGATGTGGCGCGAACCGTCGGCCGAGGCCAGGGCGGCGACCTGGGTGGTCGAACCGTCCACCAGGTTGAAGCCGTTGAAGACCGCGTTCTTCACGATCGTGGCGATCTGGTCGCGCAGGGCCGTGAAGTTCGCGTTGAGCGCCTGACGGCTCGCCGTGTCGAGCGAGGTGTCAGCGGCGGCCAGCGCCTTCTGCTTCATCTGGATCAGCAGGTCCGAAATCGACTGGCCCGCGGAAAGGGCGACGTCGATGGCGGACGAGCCGTTGTTGATGCTGTTGAGGACGGATTGATAGCCGGCCACGGCGCCGCGCTGGTTCTGGGCGATAGCGTAGATGGCGCCATCGTCCTTTGCCGACGCGACCTTCAGGCCGCTGTTGATGGCAGACTGGGTCTGGTCGAGCTGACCCTGGGTCTGATTGAGATACTGCAGCGCCACCGCGGCGCCCGTATTGGTGTTGACGCTAAAGGACATGGACTTCTCCGTTCTACTGGTGGGGGAATGCGCGTTCTGCGGTTCCCATGGGCTTGGCCCGGACGGAACTTTGCAACCGCTGTGCCAGCCGGTTAACTTCCCAATGTTTTGATTTTAAAGAGTTATTTCTCGATTCCGGGACGCCGGCGTTAGGCATGAAATGCCGCGACGGGAATATTTTGCCGGCCTGGGGCGCACGAACCGGACCATCGGGAGCGGTGTCCGCGCGCGTGGTTGTTGAACCTCATCCGGCGATTTCACGGATGCTGCCGGTCGCATGGCGCCGGCACGCTGTCGCGACCGACCGCTGCCGGGCTCACACCAAACAAAAAAGCCGGCGCTCGGCGCCGGCTTTTCCGATTCAAAACGGACAGACCGGGTTAGCCAGCCTGCTGCAAGCCCTGCATGATGTTGCGATTGATCTCGATCAGCGGTTCCAGCGGCGCCTTTTCGCGCGTCACCTGGCGGGAATATTTCGAGACCCAGAGCGACAGCGAGATGATCTTGGCGCGCACATCCTGGGAGAGGGTGTTGCGATCGTCCATGCAGTCGGCCGCCAGCGTGCGCCAGAGGCGGCGGTTCCAGTCGATGGCTTCGACCAGCGGGGTGCCGACGGCATTGGATTTCTGGGCGTCGAGCAGCGCACCAGTGACCTGGCCGAACAGCCG
>CAZYGO010000403.1:0-3555 GCA_964647455.1 uncultured Rhizobium sp. | reverse complement strand
CTGCAGGGAGACCTGCCGCTCGGCGACGCCGCGCCGCCAGGCCATTTCCAGTTCGCGCTCCAGCCCCAGCCGGCGGGCGGTGTCGAGCAACTGGCGGAACTGGGCGGCGTTGAAAAGGCCGACCAGGACAAGCTCGCCACTGGCCATCTTGCGCAGGCCGTCTGCGATCACCGCGGGGGGCGAGCGCCAGCTCACCGGCGTGGTCACGCCGACGCCATCGCTGGTGACGACCACGCCATGCCACCACAGCGGCGGAATGTAGAGGGCATCGCCTTCCTCGAGATCGGCGACGAACCAATCCAGCTTCTTGTCCGCCACTTCATCGAAGGCCGCTTTGTCGTCGTAATAGTCTTCGTTGGCGAAAATCCTGCCGATCGCCTCGCGATGGGGATTCTCGACCTTCAGCAGGCCCACCCGCTTGGAGCCCAGCACCTGGCACATCAGCGTTTCGTCCAGGGCATGGTAGTGCCAGCTCGAACCGGCATTGCGGAAAATGAAGAAACGGTGCGGCGGATAGCTGAAGCCCAGTTCGCCATGGGTGAAGAAGGAAAGCCGCCCCAGATCGGACGCCATCGCCGGGTTGCCCGGCACGCAGCCAATGGCGGCAACTTCCTCGCGCCTGTCATGCAGGCGGTCGATCGCCTCGGCGAAGCCCATGCTGGTGACGCCCGGCGCGATCCGTTCCTTGGTGACATGGTTTTCGTGCGGCCAGAAAGGCACCCGCTCGGACCCGCACACGCGCTTGAGATAGTCCCGGTCGCGCCATTTCTGCCGCGCCGGCCAGTGGCTGACCGCGCCCTTGATCATGCAGGGGCGGCTGTGGGCGACATAGTCGAGCTTGAAGTCGCTCTCGGTAAGCGTCGCGGCATTCAGCACGGGGACGTGCTCGGCGGACGCCATGCCCGGCACATTGCTCAAAATGACATCCGGCATGGCATTTCCGGCGGTGTGTGCCGTACCGTGGCACACCAGGGAAGGACGCCCACGGCACCCTTCCGTCCACCCACTCCTCAAACCCCGGACCGATAGTGCTAAGCCCCTGATTCTGCGTCAACGGATTCGCGGGAAAGCTGGCGCCGCCAAGGGCACTTTGTGCCTCTAAATTTTCGCTTACGTAAACTACCGGGCCGCACCTGTGGCCTAGGCCGCGACGGCCCGTGCCGCCACGAAGGGCAATTCCACCGTCACGGTGGTGCCGAGGCTCTCGCGGCTTTGAATCCACATGCGGCCGCCATGCTGCGCCACCAGCGAGCGGACAAGCGCCAGGCCCAGGCCGGTGCCTTCGCGGGCACGCATGGGGTCATTGTCGGCCTGCTCGAAGGCGGCGCCCAGCCGGGCCAGTGCCTTGTCCGGAATGCCAATACCATTGTCGCGCACCACCAGCTGCAGCCGGTCGCCGACGCGGCGCGCCGTCAATGTCACCGCGCCGCCGGAAGGCGTGAACTTGACCGCGTTGGAAACCAGGTTGAGCAGGATCTGCTTCACCGAACGGGGATCGGCCACCAGCACCGGCAGATCGGCCGGAACGCTTGCGGTCAGGGTGATGCCGTTCTCCTGGGCGCGGCGGCGATTGAGGTCGAGGCAGTATTTCACCGCTTCGGCCAGGTCCACCGGCTGGGGATCGAGCACGAACTTGCCGGCCTCGATCTTGGACATGTCGAGAATGTCGGAGATCAGGCTGAGCAGGTGCAGCCCGGATTCGTGGATCAGGCCGGCATATTCCTCATATTTCCGGGGCAGCGGTCCGAAAAGGCCGCCGCGCATGGTGTCGGAAAAACCAATGATGGCGTTGAGCGGCGTGCGCAGCTCATGGCTCATGTTGGCGAGGAATTCGGACTTGACGCGGCTGGCGGCTTCCGCCGCCTCCTTGGCGGCCAGGTTCTCCAGCAGTTCGGACTTCAGGCGCTCGCGTTCCAGCGTGGCGTCGCGGAACAGGCTGATGGTGCGGGCGAACTGGCCGAACTCGTCGCGCCGCTCCTGCATCGGGATCGGCCGGGAAAGATCACCCTCGATCACCGCCTCCATGGCGCCGATGAGGCGGCGCAGCGGCCGCACCACGCGGGTGACGATGAAAAGGAAGAAGAATCCGGCCAGCCCAAGGGCGAGGGCGATGAAGACGAGCGCGCCGGTCAGGCGCCGCTGCGCCGCTTCGGCCTGCTGGCGCAGATGGGCGCGCGCCAGATCAAAGGCGGTGCGCGAGACATTGGTGATGGCGGCAAGGCCGAGATTGGAACGGCGCATCCATTCGGCGGAGGACAGGAAGGGCGGCTCGCCCCGATTGAGCTGCGCCAGCAGGCGGTCGCGCACCGCTTCCTGATCGCGGAAATGGACCCTGTCGGCCTGCGCCACCGCCTGTTGCAGCGGGGCGGGATAGGCGGGGTTCCTGGCGGCAGTCTGCAGTACGCGCCAGGGCGAACGGGCCGCAACCTTCATTTCGGCGAACTGGATGCGCTCGGCCTCGCCCATGGTGCGGCTCAGCAGCAGGGCATCGGCCAGGATGGCGCGGTCCGAGCCCGCCTGGTAGCGCACCGCCATGGCGATGTTTCCGGCTTTCATCATTTCGTCGATGAAGGAATCGATGCCCGACAATTGCAGCGACAGGGCGACGATCTGGTCCTCGACCCGCGTGATCAGGACATTGGCGGCGGCGTTCCACTCCGCGATCACCGCCTCGGAGCGCTGGTTGCCCGGCAATGGCAACGCCTCCTTGATCGCAACATCGGCGGCCTCGTAGCGGCTTTGGGCGCTGGCCAGGCCCTGGCGATCGGAGATACCGACGGCGCCGCGCTCGCGTGCCAGCAGCGAGGCCACCGCGGCCAGCGCCGCGCGGCTGCGGTTGTGCAGCGCCGCCAGATGGGCCATGTCCGCCTTGGCGGCAGGGCTGCCGGGACGACGGACGGTTCCCACCGCACCGCGCTCATCGCGCAGGGCCTCGTCGGCAACCAGCATCTGCTGGGCGATGGTGGCGACGGATAGCCGGTACATGGCCTGGGTGCGGGCGGCGTAATGCTGGCGCGCCGCGATGGCAAAAAGCGTCACCAGGATCAGCACCAGCAGGCCGGTGCAGACCGAGAGGATCACGCTGACGGATCGAAGCTTGTTCAAGGCCGGCCCCGCTATCGCCACGAACTCTAGCGGGGCGGGGTTAGGGAACGCCTAATCGTTGCCAGTGACTTCCAGACGCACGAAACCCGACCTTCCCCGATCAGGCCGGGTTTCATGGTTAGCGATTCATGAAGAGGCCGGCCCTAGCGCCGCGAATAGCGGTTGGGCGCCCCCGGCGTCGGCAGTTCGGTGCTGACCTGCGGCACCATTACGCGTTTTTAATGCTGGAAATAAAATTGCGAATGTCACGTAAGTACCTGTATTTGAAAATAAATACTGAACATGCGCATTCATAGCTGAACACTCCAGCGCCTGACAATGGTTGGACATTTGTTGGACCTAATCGCCCCTTCTGTTGGACCTGTTCACGTTTTGTAGTACCCCTTGGGCATGCCCCTAACTGCCCTCGAATGCCGCCAAACGAAGCCCTCCGACAAACTCACCAAGCTT
>CAZYGO010000402.1:0-8342 GCA_964647455.1 uncultured Rhizobium sp. | reverse complement strand
GCAGCGAATGCGGGAGAGGCGAGTGCCGTGGCGGCCACGCCCGCCAGGGCGATCAGACGAAGTTTCATTTCAACCCTCTTTAAAAAATCGACAGCAGGAGCCGTCCCCGCCATGCCGAAACCAATGTAGCGCTTATAACGACGATCTCGCGAAAAGTCTCCATCGCACATGTTGCTTTGCGGTAGAGCCTGGTTCCCTGAGGGGGCTTTTATCGCGGAGTTGTGACCGTCTGGACACAGGCGGCGGGAAAAACCGTTCCCGAATTACCCTTTCCAGGGGGGGCGGCAGGCCCGGGGCCCCAGGGCCCGGCCAGCGCCAATAATATTCTTATTTATCATATGCTTAAACGGGAATCTCGGCAAAAAGCCCCGGCTGTGCTCTAACGCCCTCATGGCCGCCGCCGCCCAGGAATTGATTCGCCTGCTCGACCTGGAGAAGGTCGAGGAGAACATCTTCCGGGGCTACAACCCGGACGACAGGTCGCAGCGCGTGTTTGGCGGCCAGGTCCTGGCCCAGGCGCTGGTCGCCGCCAGCCGCACCGCCCCGCGGGAGCGGCTCTGCCACTCCCTCCATGCCTACTTCCTCCGGGCCGGCGACCCCGCCGCCCCGATCCTTTATGAGGTGGACCGTTCCCGCGACGGCGGCAGCTTCTCCGTGCGCCGGGTGGTGGCGATCCAGCATGGCGAGCAGATTTTCGTCCTGGCCTCGTCCTTCCAGAAGCGGGAAGACGGCTTCGAGCACCAGGCGGCCATGCCCGATGTGCCACCGCCCGAAAGCCTCACCGACGCCATGGCGGAAGGCGACGCCACGGTGCTGCGTGGGCTGTGGCGTTCGCGGCCCTTCGAATTCCGGCCGGTGCAGCCGCGCGGCCTGGCGGACCGCCCGGCGCGCCCGCCCCTGGACCATGTCTGGTTCCGGGTTCCGCACCGCCTGGAAGGCGAGGCGCCGCTGCACCAGGCCTTTCTCGCCTTCGCCTCCGACATGTCGCTGCTCGACACCGCGCTGCTGCCGCACGGCAAGGGGCTGTTCTCCAATGTCCAGGTTGCAAGCCTGGATCACGCGATGTGGTTCCATCGCCCGTTCCGCGCCGACGATTGGCTGCTCTACAGCCAGGACAGCCCCGCGGCCTATGGCGCGCGCGGTTTCTCGCGCGGCCAGATCTTCACCCGCGACGGCACGCTTGTCGCGTCCGTGGCGCAGGAAGGACTGATCCGTCCGCGCTGATTTGACTAACCCTTCCGCCCTTCGCCCGCTTAACCGGCGCTTCGCGCCTGGCGGGGCTACGGGCACCTCCCCTTCCTGTGCGCTGCGCGCACAAAGGGGAGGCGGGGCCTTACCCCAGCGGATGGTCGCCCGGCGGCTGACGCTGCCGGGCTCGCGCGAAAAGCCCTGCGAAGGCCTTAGCAGTTCCAGGTAGCGCGAGCCGCGCAGCGAAGCCGCGCGGCGACCCCCAGCATCTGCCGGCTCCCTTCCCCCTTTGCGCGCGACAGCGCGCCCAAAAGGGGGAGGTGTCGCAACGAGGTGTCTGCTCTGGCAGACCCGAGTTGCGGCGGATGGGGGTTCAATAAAATAGAATCCCACCGCGCCGCAGGGCGCAACGGGTCAGGTCGTACACCCCGTCGGCGCCGGGGACGGCGCCGGGATCTGACCGACGCGCCGGGGCTTGGTGTAGAACTGATCGCTCATCGGATAGCTGCCCGCGATAACCATGGTGGTGACCGAGGGATAGTTGTAGGCCACTTCCACCATCAGCACGCTGCTGCCGGTGGAGAGCAGCGACTTGCTGAAGGTGACGGTGCTGTTCTTGCCCCGCGTGGCCGGCGACAGCGAGGCGTTGCCGGTCTGGGTGCAGGTCCAGGCGACCTTGCCCACGGTGGTGCTGTTGGTGGTGGTATCGAAGATCACGCTGGTGACGCGGATGGTTGGCTTGTCGCCGCCCGGATCGCCGGCCGTGGTGCTGCCATTGTAGTAGGGATAGAGGATGGTGTTGGCGGCGTTGTAGACGTTGCTGAGATCGGTGCCGCTGACCGTGCTTTCCTGTGCCACCAGGTCGGCCACGGTGCTGGCAATCTGGGTGACGTCGGCACGGGCGAAGATCGCCATGGACAGTTCGCCCATGCCGAACAGCATGATGATCATGACCGGCACGACGAAGGCGAATTCCACCGCCGCCAGGCCTTTTTCCTCGCGCCGGAAGAGACGGAAAATCCGCGCCCCGCGCCGCCTCAGCATGCATTGGCCCCATAGGGCTCGTTGCGGAACGCCGCCGAGGCCGTCAGCCAGTTGAAATTGTTGCCGGCATGGCCCGACAGGAACGGCGTCAGCACCGGGGTGTAGATGATGTATTTGTAGAAGGCCCGCACGATCACCACGTCGCAGGCGCCGCCGGTATTGTAGCGGTTCTGGCCGGTCAGCAGGTTGCCATTGGCGTCGGTGGGCGAAGTCTGGCTGGTGGTGAAGCCGGAGGGATAATTCTGCACGTCCACCTGCAGGTTGGCGCAGTCCAGCAGGCCGGAAATGCCGTCGCAGATCTTCTGGGTGAAATCGCTCTGGCTGATGCTGCCCTGGGCCTGGCCGGTGCGGATCAGGCGGGCGGCATCGGTGGTGGCGTTCATCAGCGCCGCCTGGCCGAAGAACATGATGCCGCCTTCGATGATGCCGAACAGGAACATGAAGAAGACTGGCGCCACGAAGGCGAACTCGATGGCCGCCGATCCGCTGTTGCCGCGGCGGCGCCACTTCGCCAGGATTTTCCTCATCTGCGTGCCGCTCACGGCAGGGCCTCTTCGGCGCCGTGCTTAACCCGCCGCCGTCCTTTGGCCACGAAAATGCCTCCGCGATGTTCAAGGAAGGCTTAAGCGGACCGTTTACGATTTGTTTATAATCGTCCTCGTTAACCTCGCGCTAACCAGCCCCCGCGAAAGCAACCACATCTTCACGGGTTCCACCCCATATTGCGGCTGCAACAGAAGCATCTGGGCGTTCCGTGGTTTCGATGTTTGCTTCCCTTGCGGCCAAGGCGCGCGCCTTGCTGGGCGACCGCAAGGCCAATGTCGCGATGATGTTCGGTCTTTCGCTGGTGCCGATGATGGTGGCGACCAGCGCCGGCATCGACTTCGCCCGCGGCGTGATGGTGCATCAGCGCATGGCCGACGCTCTCGACGCCGCCGCCCTGGCGGTGGGCAATTCCACCTCCAAGCCGAGTTCCTGCTCGTCGAGCGGCAATTCCTCGTCGCAGACCTCCTGTGCCCCGCTGCAGGATCTGGCGCAGCGCTATTTCGACCAGAATTACGACCACACCAAGGATGCCGATTACGGCACGCCCAGCGCGGTCAGCATTTCCATCTCCGACCAATCGGTGACGCTGTCGGCCAACCTGCCGCTCAAGCTGACCCTGATGGGCATGACCACCCTCAATGTCGGCACGCCCACCGTCAGCGCCAGTTCGACCGTGGTCTGGGGCCAGACCAAGCTCTGGGTCGCGCTGGTGCTCGACAATTCCGGCTCGATGGCCAATGGCGATTCCGGCGGCAGCAAGATGGACGCGCTGCAGGACGCCATCACCAATTCCAGCTATGGCCTGCTGAAGACGCTGCAGGCCGCGGCCGCCAATGACGGCGACGTCCAGGTCGGCATCGTGCCTTTCACCCGCTCGGTCAATGTCGGCCTGTCTTCCTCCAGCACCTATCTCGACTGGGGCGAATGGGAAGCGCCGCCCCAGCCCATCGGCACCAACCTCAGCTATGCCATAGCCAACGCGAACTTCTCCTCGCCCAGCACGATCTCGTTCGAGGCCTGGGGACCGGGCGACGATTGCCCCTTCACCGACACCAGCACAAACTGGTGGGGGCAGACCACTGTTTCCACCAAGTCGCCTTTCGGCTTCAAATGCACCTCGGGGCCGTCCAATGGCGCCGGCTCGGTCGCGACCATTCCCTCCAGCGGCACCTACAAGGGCTATATCTGCCCGGGCATCGACAGCGGCGACTACAACACCGACCACCGCGACCGCTATTACAATGGCTGCTGGACCTCGACCAAGGTGAACGGATCGACGATCCGAGTCTCCACCGGCAGCAGCGCCACCTGCGACGGCTTTTCCAACTCCAACTGCAGTTGCAGCGGCTACAACAGCGGCAGGCATTGCGACACCCAGAAATGGACCCATGCCTGGGTGGTGAACAACCACAACACCTGGTCCGGCTGCGTCATGGACCGCCAGCAGAAGAACAAGCAGACCATCCTGGGCAGCGGCACCGGCTTTCGCAGCGCCGCCATCAAGGACTACGACACCAGCAATACCCAGCCGGCCAGCAACAGCTCGGTCTGGGACGACACCCAGTTCCCGGCCGAGAACAACACCGCCTGTTCTTCCTCCCAGGCGTCCGTCACCACGCTGAACTACAACTGGACCTCGCTCGCCAGCAAGGTCAACGCCATGGTCGCCAGCGGCAATACCAACCAGGCGATCGGCGTCGAGCATGGTTGGCAAATGCTCACCACCGGCGCGCCCTATGGCACCGGCACCCTGCCGTCGGGCACCACCAAGGTGCTGATCCTGTTTTCCGACGGCCTCAACACCCAGGATCGCTGGTATGGCGATGGCGGCACCGAGGGCACGGTCGAAGACGGCTATATCGACGATCGCGAGAACGCGGCCTGCACCGCGGCCAAGAATGACGGCATCACCGTCTATGCCATCTATGTCCATATCGGCAACAATGGCAGCTCGACCGCGCTGCAGAACTGCGCCAGCGATTCGACGAAGTATTACGACCTGACCTCCTCGTCGCAGATCAAGACCGCCTTCTCGGACATCGCCCAGAAGATCACCAACCTGCGCGTGAGCAAATGAACCTGCAGCTTCTTGAGGACGCCGGCTGGCAGTTCCTCGTCACCCTCTGGCACGTCCTGCCCTGGCTGGCGGGGATGGGCGCGGTCTTCACCGTGCTGTCGCTGCTGGCGCCCTGCAATCCGGGCAAACCCTGGTGGAAGAAGGACGGTCTTCTCACCGACCTGGCCTACTGGATCTTCGTGCCGGTGTTCAGCCGCTATCTGCGCATCTGGCTGACGGTGGTCGGCACCATCATGATCTTCCACGTCGCCAACGGCCAGGCCATCGCCGATTTCTACGCCAATGGCCATGGCCCGCTCGCCACCCTGCCGCTCTGGGTCCAGGGCACGATCTACCTGCTGGTCACCGACTTTGCGCTCTACTGGAGCCACCGGCTGTTCCATTACGGCGTCTTCTGGAAATACCATGCCGTGCATCACGCGCCCGAGCAGGTGGAATGGCTGTCGGCCGCCCGCTTCCATCCGGTCAACCTGCTGTTCGGCACCATCGCCATGGACGTGGTGATGCTGCTGGCCGGTGTTTCGCCGCAGATCTTCATCGTGCTGGGGCCGTTCAACACCATGGTCTCGACCTATGCCCACGCCAATCTCAACTGGACCGGCGGGCCGCTGCGCTTTCTTTTCGTCAGCCCGGTCTTCCACCGCTGGCATCACGCCCTGGAGCCGCGCGACCGCAATTTCGCGGGCGTCTTTCCCATCTGGGACGTGATGTTCGGCACTTTCCACATGCCCAGGGGCGAGCTGCCCCGCGAATACGGCATCGACGATGCCAGCGCGCCCATGCCCGAAGGCCTGGCGGCGCAACTGCTCTATCCGCTGAAAGCCTGATCGCCGCGATCGATGCGCGCGAGCGCGGCAGCGGTCGGTAGCGACGGCGTGCCGACGCCGGGCGGCTCTCCGCTTGGACAAAGCCCGGCCTCCCCTTTGCGCGCGGCAGCGCGCCCCCAAAGGGGGACGGTGGCGCAACGAGGTGTCTGCGTCTTCGCAGACCCGAGTTGCAACGGATGGGGGTTAATTGGATTGGGGATTCGCAGCCTTCTTCGCCGCGTCCTGGTGCGCGCCGATCTGCGCGTTGGCGGTCTCGAAGGAATCCTTGCCGTCGCCGGGCTGCGGCGCCGCTTCGCAACGGTTGGCGGTGCAGTTGTAGGTGGTGCGCTGGGTGCCGCGCTGCAGCGTCACCATGGCCTGCTGGCCGTTCAGCACGGTGACATGGGTGTTGGAGATCATCTCTCCGTCCTTGCCCAGGGCGATGATGTTGGTCGAGCCATAGGCCTTGCCCAGGATGAAGGCGTGGCGGTCGTCGATCATGGTGATGTCGGCGATGGCGGGATTGCCGACATTGATCGTCGCCACCTGGCGGGGAAAGCCGACCGACTGGACCTCATCCAGCGACACGGTGAGGGTGTCGCCGAAGGCGCTGGGCGCGGAGGCCAGGGCGCAGCCGGCCAGCAGCAGGGCGGGGATGAAACGGCGCATGACCGGTCCGAAGCTGGAATTGCGCGCAAAGCCTAGGACAGGCGCCATGAAGGAAGCCTTAACCGCGCCGGTGCCCTGCTTCTGCGCCGCGGCGGGAACTTTCGTCGCCGCCTGTAAAGCCGAAATCGGCAACTTTCCGTTCTGTGGTTAACAAGCGGCGAATTTTATTGCTCGGAACACCCGTAAACACCCGATTCCGTATCGGCGCGGCACAAACGCGAAAATGCGCCGCCGCCGCGATTAGGCGGATGTTAAGGCCGTCTGCCTTAGCTTTGGCGCGTCAATCGGGCTCAAGGCGTTGCCTCGTCCGGGGGACATCCTAGGGTGTCAATAAAGTGGAGACTTCAATGAGCAACATTTTCTCGCGCTTCGTCCGCGACGAGTCCGGCGCCACCGCCATCGAGTATGGCCTGATCGCCGCCCTCATCGCTGTCGTGGTGATCACCGCGCTGACCAGCATCGGCACGAACCTGAATACCCAGTTCAACACCATCGCGACCAAGCTGCTCTAAGCCGCTCGTGTCGCTGGAAAACGGACGGCCGCCGCGAAAGCCGGCGGCCGTTCGCATGTCCGGGGCCATGCCATGATCGCCGAGCTGCTCGTCCTGGTGGCCTTGCCCGCCCTTTTGCTGGCGGCGGCGCTTTGTGATCTCGCCAGCTTCACCATCCCCAACCGGCTTTCCGCCGCGCTCGGCCTTCTGTTTTTCGCCTTCGCCGCGGCCGCGCCGCTCGGCCTGGCGGCCTTGGGCTGGCACTTGGCCGCCGGCGCCGCCGGCCTGGCCGTCGGGTTCTGCCTTTTCGCCCTGGGCTGGATCGGCGGCGGCGACGCCAAGCTCTTCGCCGCCATGGCGCTGTGGCTGGGGTTCGCCGATCTTCCGGCCTATGCCGCCATCGCCTCGCTGTTCGGGGGCCTGCTCACCGTTGCGCTGGTGCTGCTGCGGCAGATGCCGCTGCCGGCGATGCTGAGCGGGCAGGGCTGGCTGATGCGCCTGCACGACGCCCGTTCCGGCATTCCCTATGGCGTGGCGCTGGCGGCTGGCGGTTTCGCGGTGCTGCCCTACAGCCAGATCTTCCGGCTGGCGGCGCAAATCTGAACGCCGCGTAAACGGCAAGCCCGCAAATTTCCAATAATTGGGAAGCGGCTGATTAAGCAAATTTTGAAGGGTTGCATGGTGGATTATCACCAAAGGAGCCGCATTCCATGAACACGCAACGCATCGTCGTGCTTGGCCTTGCCCTGGTCGCGGCTGTCGGCGCGGCGCTTGTCGTCCGCGGCATGATGGGCGGCGGCACGCCCAAGGTCGTCGCTTCGGTGGCGCCGCAGGTGAAGATGAGCGAAGTGCTTGTCGCCTCCGAGAACATGCAGCCCGGCCAGAAGCTCGACGCCGCCAAGCTGCGCTGGCAGCAATGGCCGGCCAAGGCGGTCGACGCCAGCTTCATCACCCATGACGCCGTCGCCAGCATCGAGGAGGCGGTGAAGAACACGGTGGTGCGCACGCCCATTCTCGCCAACCAGCCGGTCGCCTCCACCGCCATCGTCCATGGCGACGCCGCCGGCTTCATGGCGGCGATCCTGCAGCCGGGCATGCGCGCCGTCTCCATTTCCATCAGCACAGACTCCGGCGCCGGCGGCTTCATCCTGCCCAATGATCGCGTCGATCTCTTGATGACGCAGAAATCCACCGAGAATCCGCCGCGCGTGCGCACCCTGACCATCCTCTCCGCCGTGCGCGTGCTGGCGGTGGACCAGGTCTACAAGGAAGAGAAGGACCAGAAGACGGTGCTCGCCAAGAGCGCGACGCTGGAGCTGACGCCCGCCCAGGCCGAACTGGTGACCAAGGCCGCCGCCATCGGCCAGCTCTCGCTGTCGCTGCGTCCGCTCGATTCCGCCGACGATGCCGCGCTCACCGCCAAGGATCGCGCCGGCCAGCCCGAGGCCGCCGCCCGCATCCTCGGCCTCTCCGACAATTTCGGCAGCGATGCCGAGAACGTCAAGAAGGGCCCCGTCATCA
>CAZYGO010000401.1:0-11022 GCA_964647455.1 uncultured Rhizobium sp. | reverse complement strand
AGACCCGACGGCAAGGAGCAGCCGCTCGACGAGCTCAGCGCCCGCCTGCGGGCGCTGGCGCAATTGAGTGCGCCGCAGACACCCATGGCCATCGGCGGCGGCGAAGGCGATGGCGGCGCCGGGCGCGGCACCGGCGGCTATGCCCTGCGCGACTTCATCCGGGCGCAGATCCTGCGGCGCTGGCTGCCGTCGCTGCCGGAGACGGCGGGGCGCGCGGCGATGGTGCGGCTGGCCCTGACGGTGAGCGACAAGGGCGCCATCAGCGACATCGTCATTACCGACCAGGCGCGCTTTCTCGCCGATGCGGCATTTCACGACCTGGCGCTCAGCGCCCGCAACGCGGCGATGCTGGCTTCGCCCATTCCGATGCCGCCAGGCAATTGGCCCAAAGCGATGCCGCTGGAGATCGACCTGGACCCGAAAGCGGCCGTTCGTTAGTTGAATTCCCATCCGTGGATACTGATGGTCGCACTGCGGCGCTCGCAATTCATGGCAGGTCGCGGGCCAGACGGAACCCTGCCAGGCTGGAATAGTCGGACACCACCGCGATGTCGTCGCCATTGTTGGGCGCGGCGCTGCGCGCGGCGGCGCGGAGGAAAAGCGGGACATTGCTCCAGGAGCCGCCGCGCAGAACATGACGGGAGCAATCGCCGCCTTTCCAGACCCCGCCATCGGCAGGCGCGCCCATATAGCTGTCGTGCCAGCAATCCTCGACCCATTGCCAGGCATTGCCCAACATGCCGTAGAGCCCGAAGGGATTGGCGGCGAACGCGTCCACCGGCGCCAGCAGCTTCCTGTCATACGCACTGCCGCAGCCATTGCAGTTGGCATTGCCCGAGCCGATGGCCTCGCCCCACCAGCGCGCCGTGCCGGTGCCGGCGCGGGCGGCATATTCCCACTCCGCTTCGGAGGGCAGACGATAGGGATTGCGGTCCCCCAGTTCGGGATGGGCGGCGCGGGCGCGCCCATTGATCCAGTCGAGATAGGCATGGGCGTCGGCATAATCGAGGCAGACCGCTGGCCAGCGCGGCGGTTCCTGATCGCCGGGCGCATAGGCCAGGCCGCGCCGCGGCACCTTCCAGCCCAGCTCGAGCGTGGCATTGCAGGGTTTGGGGCGATAGCCGGTGGCGCGCAGGAAGGCGAGGAATTCGCTGCTGGTAACGTCATACTTGGCCAGCGCGAAGGCCTTTACCGTGACGGCGCGCTGAGGCCCTTCGGAATCGAAGCGTCCCGCCTCGGTCGCCGGGCTGCCCATGACGAACCGGCCGGCCGGGATGGCGACCATCTGGGGGCATTCGGGACATTCGTGGAATTCACGGTCCTGCTGGTCGGCCGCCAGCGCGCCCGTCGCTAGGCACAGGAAAACAAACGGGAAAAGCCGCTTCATGGCCGGCACTGTCCACGCTTTTGGAGGTGGGCGAAAGGGCCGTTGACGAAGGTTGCGGCTTTTTGTATTAAACCACTGTTTTAATTAACTGGATGGTTGAATGAATCTCGACCACGTCTTCGGCGCCCTGGCCGACCCCACCCGCCGCGCCATCCTGGCGCGGCTGGCCGAGGGCGAAGTGACGGTCAGCGAACTGGCCGAACCCTTCGACATGAGCCTGCCGGCCGTCTCCAAGCACCTCAAGGTGCTGGAGGAGGCCGGGCTGATCAGCAAGGGGCGTGCCGCCCAGAGCCGCCCCTGCAAGCTGGAACCGGAAACGCTGAAGGCCGTGGACGACTGGCTGGAGGATTACCGCCGGCTGTTCAGCGAAAGCCTCGACCGTTTGGAAGACTATCTGAAGACCCTACAAGCCGCGCCCAAGGAGAAGAAGAATGCCCGCCGTAAAAAGTAATCCCGTCGTCATCGTCCGCCGCTTCGCCGCGCCCCGCGCCCTCGTATGGGACTGCTACACCAAGGAAGAGCATTTGCGGAAATGGTGGGGGCCCAAGGGCTTCAAGATGCTGAAATGCTCGCTCGATCTGCGCGTCGGCGGCACCTTCCTCTATGGGATGGAATCGCCCACCGGCCAGGCCATGTGGGGCAAATGGGTATTCCACAAGATCGAGGCGCCACACCTTCTGGCCCACACCGTCTCCTTCTGTGACGAGAATGGCCGCCTGGCCAAGCACCCGATGGCGCCGGTCTGGCCGCCCGCCACCTATTCCGAAGCCACATTCGAGGATCTGGGCGACGAAACCGAACTCCACCTGGTGTGGGAAGCGGGCGAAGCCACCGAAGCGGAAATCGAAGTGTTCAACAGCATGCACGCCAGCATGAATGCCGGCTGCGAAGGCACCTTCAGCCGCCTCGACGATTATCTCAAGACCCTGTGAGTCCCATCATGACCAGCAAGATCGTCACGTTTACGCGCCTGCTCGATGCGCCGCCCGCCATCGTGTTCCCGCTCTGGATCGAGGCCCGGCACCTGTCGAAATGGTTCGCGCCCAAGGGCTTCACCGTGCCGGAATGCACGGTGGAAGCGCGGGTGGGCGGCGAGGTGCGCCTGACCATGCGCGCGCCCGACGGCACCGATTACCCGATGAAATCGGTGTTCGAGCAGCTGGTCCCGGGCCAACTGATCGTCACCCGCAACTGGGCCGGCTTCGATGCCGGCGGCAAGCCGGGTTTCGAGACGCTGCAGACCTATCGTTTCACCGCCGAAGGCGACAAGACGCGGCTGGACATCAAGGCCGAGGTGATCTGGATGGAACCGCACATGGCGCCCGCCATTGCCGGCATGGAGCCGGGCTGGAACCAGACCCTCGACAAGCTGGAGACGGTGATCGCCGAACTGGGGTCAGCCAGCTAGCGGATTACGCGGGCCCCCTTGCCCTTCATCACCGCCTCGACCTCGGCGACATTGACCATTGAGGTGTCACCCGGCGTGGTCATGGCCAGCGCGCCATGCGCCGCGCCATATTCCACCGCCGCCTGCGGCCCCTTGCCTTCCAGGAAGCCATAGGCGAGGCCGCTGGCGAAACCGTCGCCGCCGCCGACCCGGTCATAGATTTCCAGGTTCTCGCGCATCATCGACTGATAGAACTCGCCGCCGGCATAGAGGATGGCGGACCAGTCGTTGAAGGTGGCGGTCTTGGCATTGCGCAGCGTCGTCGCCGCAACCTTGAAGTTGGGGAACTGCTTCACCGCGGTCTGGATCATCTTCTTGAAGTTGGCGGGGTCGATGGCGGAGATGTGCTCGTCCAGGCCTTCGACCTCGAAGCCGAGACAGGCGGTGAAATCCTCCTCATTGCCGATCATCACATCGACATGTTGCGCGATGTGGCGGTTGATCTTCTGCGCGCCCGCCTTACCGCCCTGGCTCTTCCAGAGCGAGGCGCGGTAATTGAGGTCATAGGAGACGATGGTGCCGTATTTGCGCGCCGTCTCCACCGCCTCGATCACCGCCTCGGAGGTGTTGGGCGCCAGCGCGGCGAAGATGCCGCCAGTGTGGAACCAGCGCACGCCTTCCTCGCCGAAGATCTTCTCCCAGTTCACTTCGCCGGGCCTGATCTGCGACGCCGCCGAATGGCCGCGGTCGGAACAGCCCAGGGCGGCGCGAATGCCGAAACCCTTCTCGGTGAAGTTGAGGCCGACGCGGGTGTTGCGGCCCAGGCCGTCGAAATCGCGCCAGATGATGTGGCTGGTATCGACACCGCCCTGGCAGATGAAATCCTCCACCAGCCAGCCCAGATCGTTCTTCGGCAGCGCCGTCACCACGCTGGCGCGCTTGCCCCAGCATTTGCGCATGGCGCGGGCGACATTGTATTCGCCTCCGCCTTCCCACACCGTGAACTGGCGAGCATTGCGGACGCGGCCGAAGCCCGGATCGAAACGCAGCATCACCTCGCCGAAGGAGAGGCAATCCCACTTCACATCGGCAGCGGGACGGATTTTCAGTATATCGGACATCGCCCTACTTTCCCCGGATCTTCTTGATCAGCGCGAGGGTTTCGCGCGTCTTGGCCTCGATGCCGGCATAATCCTTGGCCGCCAGCAACTCCTTGGTGATCAGGTTGGAGCCGATGCCGCAGGCGACGATGCCGGCCTTGAACCATCTGGTCAGCGATTCCTCGGTGGTGTCGACGCCGCCGGTGGGCATGATCCTGCTCCAGGGCATCGGACCGAGCACGTTCTTGACGAAGTCGGGACCGCCGACGCTGCCGCCGGGGAACACCTTGACGATCTCGCAGCCATATTCCTCGGCCACGGAAATCTCCGTCGCCGAACCGCAACCCGGGTGATAGGGAATCTTACGGCGGTTGCAGACCTTGGCGACGTCGGGATTGAAGCCCGGCCCGACCACGAACTTGGCGCCGTTGGCGATGAAGAGGCCGGCGGTGGGGGCGTCGATGATCGAGCCCACGCCCATGATGACGCTGGGGTCCGCCTTGGCGAAATGGCGGGCCGCTTCCAGGAAAGTCTGGGCGGCGAAGTCGCCGCGATTGGTGATCTCCACGCACTTGGCGCCGCCATTGGCGCAGGCCTGGATCACGTTGATGCAGACTTCGGTATCGGGATGGAAGAAGACAGGCACCATGGCCTGCTCCATCATCGCGTTCAGCACCGCCATGCGGTCATGTTTCATGAATGCCCTCCCTTTGGCGGCGCATTGCTAGCGGAAAAGCCGAACCAGGGCAATTTCAAAGCGGGATCAACGGCTTGCCCCGACATCGCCCAGCAGGACGCCGGCGGTCACGGCTACCGCGGCCACCGCCTTGCGGATCAGGCTGGCGCGCGACAGGTCTTCCTTCGCCGCCCTGGGCCAGCAAAGGGTCAGGATGACGCCGAAGGCGAAGACGAACAGCGTGACGGTGGAAGAGACGGCGGAGACCAGCGCCACGGGCGCCGCCAGCGAGGCATAGCGCACGCCCAGGCCGCCGCCCAGGTTGATCAGTTCGTTGGCGCCATTGATGCCGAGCACCGGTCCGGGATGGCGCCGCAGCAAGCTGAGGAACTGCCGGCGATAGTGCGGTACGCAGAGGATGACGAGGCCGAACAGTGCCTCGCCGGCGAAATTCCAGAAGGTCGTGACCCAGAAATCATCCTTCAGGGCGAAAAGCTTAAAGAGAACGGCGGATAGCGACACCGCCAACCCGCAAGTCAGCATCAGGAACGCCACGCCCGGCTTGAGCGTCCTGCCCCGCTGGCTGCCGCCGACCGACAGGGCGAGCACGCCCAGGAAGATCAGTCCGATGCCGGCAAGCTGCCGCCATTTCAGCGCCTCGCCCAGCAGCAGCCACGCCAGCAGAATGGTGAAAAGCGTGGAGGTCTGGAACAGCGGCGCGATCACCGAAGCCTCGGTGGTCTGGATGGCGCGCAGGTAGAACAGCATGGCGCCCATGTAGAGGATGCCCGACAGCGCCATCACCCCGATGGCCCAGGCCTGCGGCTTGAACACATCGGCGTCGGCCCAGGCAATGAAAGGCAGCGCCAGCGCGCCGATCAGGGCGGTGAAGACCATCAGCACGGCGGTGTCGCTATCGCGGAAAAAGCGATCGACCAGATACTTGTCCATGTGGGTGGACGCCGCCCACAGCACCGGACCGGAAAAGGCATAGAGCAGCCACATGGCCTATCCTAACACCCGGAAAGGCGGGCGGTTCATTGTCTCCGCCTCAATCCGCCAGCCCGGCGAAGAAGGTCAGCAGCAGCTTTTCGACCGCGCCATAGGCCTTCTCGCTTTCCGCCAGCGTCTCCGCATGGCTGAGAGTGCCGGCGGCCAGGCCCGCCGCCAGGTTGGTCACCAGCGACAGGCCGGCGACCTTCATGCCGCAATGGTTGGCGGCGATGCATTCGGGCACGGTGGACATGCCCACCGCATCGGCGCCCCAGCCGGCAAAAAGCCTGATCTCGGCCGGGGTTTCGAAGCTGGGGCCAAGAACGAAGACATAGGTTCCGTTCCGCACCGGGACTCCCGCCGTGCCGGCGGCGGCCTTCAGGGCGGCGCGCAATTGCGGATCATAGGCATAGGTCATGTCCGGAAAGCGCGGGCCGAACGCTTCATCATTGGCGCCGACCAGCGGATTGCGGCCGGTGAAATTGATATGGTCGTCGATGATCATCAGCGTTCCGGCCGGCATGTCGGGGCGCAGCCCCCCCGCGGCGTTGGTGAGGATCAACCGCTCCACGCCCACCGATTTCAGCACCCGGATCATCGTGGCGATGGCCTGCGGCGGATGGCCCTCATAGAGATGGATGCGCCCCGCCATCACCGCCAGCTTGCGGCCCGCCAGCTGGCCGGCCATCAGCCTGCCGGCATGGCCCTGAACGGTGGAAGGCGCGAAGCCGGGAATCGCGGCATAGGAAAGGCTGCGCGCATCCTCCAGCCTTTCCGAGAACCGGCCGATGCCGCTACCCAGCACCAGTACGGTGCGGGGAAAGTCCGGCCCGAAATGGGAACGGATGGCGGCGGCGCCGCTTTCGATAACATTTCCCGTATCTTGGCTCATGCCTGTCCCCTGGGCCGCGCGTGGACAGGCAGCCTCTTTCTTGGAACAATGCCAGCCACGACCTATTTACGAAAGACGCCTTGAAGCTGGACATTTGACGTGCGCGCCCTGATCGCAGTTCTGGATTCCTTCGGCCTTGGCGCCGCCCCGGACGCGGCGCGCTTCGGCGATGCCGGCGCCAACACCTTCGGCCATATCGCGGCCGCCTGCGCCGAGGGGCGCGGCGACAGCGCCCGCCGCAAGGGCCCGCTGAGGGTCCCCAACCTGCTGTCGCTGGGCCTGGGGCTTGCGGCGAATCAGGTCGATCCGGCCGTGCCGGAGATGCGCAACGGCCCTGCCACCGGCCTCTATGGCGCGGCGTCCGAACTTTCCCGGGGCAAGGACACGCCCTCCGGGCATTGGGAGATGATGGGCCTGCCGGTGGATTATGACTGGGGTTATTTTCCTGCCGCCATTCCCAGCTTTCCCAAGGCGCTGACCGACGCCTTCATCCGCGAAACCGGCGTGCCCGGCATCCTGGGCAACTGCCACGCTTCCGGCACGGTCATCATCGAGCAGTATGGCGAGGAGCATATCCGGACGGGAAAGCCCATCTGCTACACCAGCGCGGATTCCGTTTTCCAGATCGCGGCGCACGAGACCCATTTCGGGCTGAAGCGGCTCTATGAAGTCTGCGAGATCGCCCGCCGCCTGGTGGATTCCTATAATGTCGGCCGGGTCATTGCCCGGCCCTTCGTCGGCGAGAAGAAGGGCGAATTCAAGCGCACCTACAATCGCCATGACTATGCCATGCCGCCGCGGGCGCCCACGCTGCTGGACATCGCCATGGACGCCGGCCGCGACGTGATCGGCATCGGCAAGATCTCGGACATCTTCGCCGGACAGGGGCTCACCCGCAGCATTCCCACCCAGGGCAATGACGACACCTTCGCCCGGCTGATCGAATGCGCCAGGGACGCGCCCGACGGCTCCATCACCTTCGCCAATTTCGTGGATTTCGACCAGAGCTTCGGCCACCGCCGGGATATCGCCGGCTATGCCGGGGCGCTGGAGGATTTCGACGCACGGATTCCGGCGCTCAAGGCAGCGCTGAAACCCGGCGATCTGGTGGTGCTGTCCGCCGACCATGGCTGCGATCCCACCATGCCGGGCAGCGACCACACCCGCGAATACATTCCCGTCATTGCTTTCGGTCCCGGCATCGCGCCCGGTCCGGTGGGCAAGCGCGACAGCTTCGCCGATATCGGCCAGTCCATCGCCGGCCATCTCGGCCTGCCACGCCTGGCCCATGGCACGTCTTTCCTGTGAGTCCGATGAACACGCCCTCCAGCTCCTACGGCAACGTCACCGCCACCGAAATGGAGCTTTGCCCGACGCCGGCCGCGGCCGTGGAGCGGCTGGCCGCCCTGTATGACGCGGCCATCGGCGAGATCGACGCGGCGTTCACGGCCTTCTCGAAAGGCGAGACGCCGTCGGCCGGCGAGCATCCGGTCTACCCCTATCTCAGCGTCGAGGTCAGCCAGGGCGCCATCGCCTCGTCCACCCTGGCCTTCGGCAAGGTCACCAGGCCCGGCCGCTACGGCACCACCATTACCGCGCCAGCCCTGTTTCGCGACTATCTGATCGAACAGCTGACGCTGCTGGCCGACAATTACGGCGCCCGCATTTTCGTCGGCAAGAGCCGCGACACCATCCCCCTCACCTTCGCGGTGGAGAAGGCAGCGGCGGCGATGGACGCGCAAAGCCGCCGCGCCCTGGCGGAGCGCTTTCCGATGCCGCGGCTGGACACGGCCCATGACGCGATCGTGGACGGCGCCCGCTGGGAAGGTCCCGGCCCGGCGCCGCTGTCACTGTTCTCCGCCGAGCGGATCGACTTTTCGCTGCACCGCCTGCGCCATTACACCGGCACGGAGGCGCAGCATTTCCAGGGCTTCGTCCTGTTCACCAACTATCAGCGCTACATCGACGAATTCCAGGTTTACGCCGCGCGCGAGGTCGAGGCCGGGCGGGCATTGCGCTTCGTCGAACCCGGCAACCGCGTTCTCGAACGCGGCAAGGAGCCGTCACGCCCGCCCCTGGCCAAGCTGCCGCAGATGCCGGCCTATCACCTGGTGCAGGAGAACGGCCAGGGCATTACCCTGATCAATATCGGGGTCGGGCCGTCCAACGCCAAGACCCTCACCGATCACCTGGCGGTGTTGAGGCCCCATGTCTGGCTGATGATCGGCCATTGCGGCGGCCTGCGCGCCAGCCAGCGGCTGGGCGACTATGTGCTGGCGCATGGCTATCTGCGCGACGACCAGGTGCTGGACGAGATGCTGCCCACCGCCATTCCGATCCCGGCGCTGGCCGAGGTGCAGGAGGCGCTGGCCCAGGCCGTGGCCGAGATCACCGGCGTCAAGGGCCAGACCTTGAAGGAGCGCCTGCGCACCGGCACGGTGGTGACGACCGCCGACCGCAACTGGGAACTGCGCTTCGAGCAGCTTTCGATGCGCTTCAACCAGTCCCGCGCCATCGCCATCGACATGGAGAGCGCCACCATCGCGGCCAATGGCTATCGCTTCCGCGTGCCCTACGGCACGCTGCTGTGCGTGTCCGACCGTCCGCTGCATGGCGAGATCAAGCTGCCGGGCATGGCCGACGCCTTCTACGAGGAACGGGTCAGCCAGCATCTGGAGATCGGCATCCGCGCCCTGGAATTGCTGCGCAAGGAAGCGGATGCCGGCACGCTGCATTCGCGCAAGCTGCGCAGCTTCACCGAACCGGCGTTCCGCTAGGGATCGTGGCGGCTCAGGGCGCCGAATCCGTGATACGGGCCTGCACCGCCGACTGCATGGAGGGCGGCGCATCACCGATCCGGATCGCCTCTTGCAGCATGGCGATGGCAACCTGCGCCTGCGCTTCGCTCGATGCATGGACCAGGCAGATGGGGTCCCCCGCTTCCAGCCTGGCGCCGTTGCCGCGGAAGGCGGAAAAACCCACCGTGAGGTCAATGATGTCGCTGGCCCGGCGCCGCCCGCCGCCAAGAGCAATGGTGGCAACGCCGATCTCGCGGCAATCCATGGCTTCGACATATCCGGCACGCGGCGCGGGACAGGGCTTCACCATGGCAGCCGGCAGGCGATAGCTTTCATATTCCTGCAGATAGTCGGAGGGGCCGCCCAGCGCCGCGACCATGCGGGAAAAGACCTCCGCGGCCCTACCGCTGTCGAGAACGGCCTCTGCCTTCGCCCGTCCCTCCTCCGGTGAAGCCGCCAGATGGCCCAGGCACAGCATCTCGCCGGCCAGCGCCAGGGTTACCGCATGCAGGCGCGGATCGCGCGGGCCGCCGGTGAGATAGGCGACCGCCTCGTCCATCTCCAGGGTGTGGCCGACGGCCGTGCCCAGCACCTCGTCCATGTCGGTAAGCAGGGCGGTGACCGGCAGGCCCGCGCCATGGCCGATGCCCACCAGCGTCTTGGCCAGCATGCGGCCCTTGGCGGGATCGGGCAGGAAGGCGCCGCTGCCGGTCTTGACGTCCATCGCCAGGCCCTGCAGTCCCGCCGCCAATTTCTTGGACAGGATGGAAGCGGCGATCAGGGGAATGGATTCCACGGTGGCGGTGACGTCGCGCACCGCATAGAGCCGGCGGTCGGCGGGTGCGAGATCCGCCGTCTGGCCGATGATGGCGCAACCGGCCTGCTTCACCGCCTGCTGGAAAGTGGCGATGTCGGGATCGACGCGGTAGCCGGGAATGACGCCCATCTTGTCCAGCGTGCCGCCGGTATGGCCCAGGCCGCGGCCGGAGATCAGGGGCACGAACCCGCCGCAGGCCGCCACCATCGGCGCCAGCATCAGGCTGACCTTGTCGCCGACGCCGCCGGTGGAATGCTTGTCCAGCACCGGCCCGCCCAGCGCCAGATCGTCCCAGCGCAGCACGGTGCCGGAATCGCGCATGGCGCGGGTGAAGGCCACGCGTTCATCGCCGTTCATCCCGCGGAAGAACACCGCCATGGCGAAGGCCGCCACCTGGCCTTCGCTGAGATCGCCATTGGTGAAGCCGCGCACCAGGAATTGCAGCTCGGCCTCGCCAAGGGCGCCGCCATCGCGCTTCTTGCGGATGAGTTCCTGGGGGATGAAATCCGGCATCACCGGTCCGGATTTCGGCTGAGGTGCCCCGGCCCGAAGGAAAGCGGCAGCAACGCGCCGAGAGTCACGGCGCGCATCTCGCCATCGATGCTGCAGAGATGGACCGGCGTGGCATCACCGGCGAATTCGCGCAGCCGCTGGCGGCAGCCGCCGCAGGGTGACACCAGGTCCGGCCCGCCAGCCAGGACCAGCGCCTCGGTGACGCGGTGTTCACCCCCCGCCACCAGCGCGGCAATGGCAGCGGCCTCGGCGCAGGTGCCTTGCGGATAGGCAGCATTCTCGACATTGCAGCCACCATAGAGTTTGCCACTCTCGCCCCGCACCACCGCGCCGACGGCAAAGCCGGAATAGGGCGCATAGGCGCGCGCCCGCATCGTGCGCGCCAGGTCCAGCATGTCGGCGGGCGCGCTCATTCAGGCCCCGTAGGGAATCCAGACATTCTTGACCTGGGTGGCGTGT
>CAZYGO010000400.1:0-2747 GCA_964647455.1 uncultured Rhizobium sp. | reverse complement strand
ACCAGGCTATGGTGCATTGCGGCGTAATTTATGGACAGAACGCGGACCCGTCAAGCAAGTTCATGCGTTAATTTTGCCAAATTCAGCAATAATATTGCTTTTTTCCGGATCGAACCGGAGATAATGCCCCATCCGGCCGCGAAACCAGGTCGTCTGCCGCTTGGCGAACTGGCGGGTCGCCGTTACCGCCTCGGCAATGGCGGCCTGCCGGTCCATTTCGCCGCGCGCCAGCGCCTGCAGGGGGCGAAGGCCCAGCAGCTTGGCGGCAGGCAGCGAAGGGTCGAGACCTTCCAGCGCCCGCGCCTCGTCCAGCCCGCCCTGCTCCAGCATCGCCGCGAAGCGCGTGGCGATGGCGGCGCGCAGCCGCTCGCGCGGCGGGTCGAGCAGCAGGCGCGCCAGCCGCATGCCCTTGAGAATTGGTTCGGCGGGAACGCTCTGCCATTGCGCCAGCGGGCGGCCGGTGGCTTCGAGCACTTCCCAGGCGCGCAGGATGCGTTGCGGATCGCTGGGGCGAAGACCCGCCGCCGTTTCACGATCGCGTTCCGCCAGACGCCTGTGCAATTCGCCAACGCCGATTTTCTGCAACAGCGCGCGCGCCGCGTCCCGCACGCCGGCGGGGATGGGAGGAATGGCGGCCAACCCCTCCTCCAGCGCCATGAAATACATGCCGGTGCCGCCGACGAAGATGGGCAGCCGCCCCGTCGTCCGCGCCTCGGCCAGCGCCGACCTGGCATCGTCGGCATAGCGGCCCACCGAATAAAGTTCGCGCGCCGGAACGTGGCCGTAGAGCAGATGCGGCGCGCGCGCGCGGGCCGCCGCGTCCGGCTGCGCCGTCAGCACCGGCGCTTCGGCATAGACCTGCATGGAATCGGCGTTGATGACGGCGCCGCCGATGGCTTCGGCCAGCGCCAGGCCTGCGGCCGACTTGCCGCTGGCGGTGGGGCCTGCAATAAGCACGGCGTCGAACTTCATCGCGCCTGTATCGCCGGAAGCCCGCCCGCATGACAAGTGTCGAACGCCCCGGCCATTACCGCCTGCTCAGCGTCGTCGGCGAAGGCGCCGAGCCCGCGGATTACCTACCCCTCCTCGCCGACCGTTTCGAGCCGGTGGTGCTGTCGCCCCGCAGGGCCTTCGAAGTGCTGGTGCATCACGATGATTTCGGGCTGCTGCTCGCCCGCGTGCGCGACGCCGCCAGGGGCCGCCCGCACGACATCAACCTGCTGGCCGACGATCATTTCGCCACGCCCGCCACCCGGCGCCGCAAGCTTCTCGTGGCCGACATGGATTCCACCATCATCAATGTCGAATGCCTGGACGAGCTGGCCGACATGGCGGGCCTGAAGCCGCAGATCGCCGCCATCACCGAGCGGGCGATGCGGGGCGAACTGGAATTCGAGGCAGCACTGAAGGAGCGCGTCGGTATGCTGAAGGGGCTAAAGCGCGACGCCCTGCAGCGCACCTATGACGAGCGGGTGCGGCTCAATCCCGGCGCCCGCGCGCTGACGGCAACGATGCGCGCGCAAGGCGCCCACACCATGCTGGTGTCTGGCGGTTTTGAATTCTTCACCAGCCGGGTGGCGCGGGCGGCGGGCTTCGATGCCGAGCGCGGCAACCAGCTGCTGGACGATGGCGAGCGCCTGACCGGCGAGGTAGGGGCCCCGATTCTGGGCCGACAAGCCAAGCTGGAAGCCCTGGAAAGCGCCGCCGGCGCGCTCGGCCTTGCGCTATCCCAGACCCTTGCCGTGGGCGACGGCGCCAATGATCTGGCCATGATCCAGAAAGCCGGGCTGGGGGTGGCCTATCACGCCAAGCCGGTGGTGGCTGCCGCCGCCGGTGCCTCCATCCAGCACAATGATCTGACGGCGCTGCTCTATCTGCAGGGCTATACGGAGGCCGAGATCGTCGCCGCCTAGTTCAGCCGCAGGCCGACATACACCACATCGCCGCCGCGGCTGACGAGGAACAGCGCCACCGGCTTGCGCGCCTTGACGGCGGCATCCACCGCCCTGGCGACATCGTCGGGCGTCTTCACCGCCGCCCCCTGCACCTGCACGATGACATCGCCCGCGCGCATGTTCTTGTCGCCGGCCGGGCTGCCCGGATCGACGCTGGTGACCAGCACGCCCTGGACATTGCCGCCGATCTTGAAGCGCCCGCGCGCCGCCTGGTCCAGCGGCCCCAGGGCCAGGCCCATCTGTTGCAGCTTGGATTGCGGCTTGGGCGCCGGCGGCGCCTTGGTCGCCTTGTCGGCGGGGCCGTCATCGGCCAGCTTTTCCACCGCGATGCGGCTTGTCACCTTGCGGCCCTTGCGCAGCACCTCGATGTTCACGGTCTTGCCGATCGGCGTGTTGGCGACGATGCGCGGCAGCACCCGGTCATCGGGCACCGGCTTGCCGTCGAAGCTGGTGATCAGGTCGCCATTCTGCAGCCCCGCCCGGGCAGCCGGACCGCTTTTGGTGACATTGGAGACCAGCGCCCCCTGGCGCGAGGACAGGCCGAAGGCCTGGGCCAGTTCGTCGGTCACGGGCTGGATGCTGACTCCGATCCAGCCGCGCCGCGCGCCGCCGAACTGGCGCAGCTGCTGCACCACGTCGCGCGCCAGGTTGGAGGGAATGGCGAAGCCGATGCCGATGCTGCCGCCGGAAGGCGAGAAGATCTGCGAATTGATGCCGATGACGTTGCCGTCCATGTCGAACAAAGGGCCGCCGGAATTGCCCCGGTTGATGGGCGCATCGGTCTGGATGAAA
>CAZYGO010000399.1:0-3973 GCA_964647455.1 uncultured Rhizobium sp. | reverse complement strand
TGGCGCCAGCGCATCGGCGATGAAGGCTTCAAGATCGGCCTGTGCTGGGCAGGCGCCTTCGATCCGATCCAGGGCCTGGACCGCTCCTTCCCGTTGCGCGGCTGTGCCGTGCTGGCCGCCCTGCCCGGCGTGCGCCTGATCAGCCTGCAGAAGAAGGATGGCGTTGCCGAACTGGCCGACCTGCCCGCCGGCATGAAAGTGGAGGCACTCGGCGACGATTTCGACGCCGGGCCCGACACGCTGGTGGACACCGCCGCCGCCATGGCCTCGCTCGATCTGATCATCAGCTGCGATACATCGATCGCGCACCTGGCCGGCGCGCTGGGCCGCCCGGTGTGGACGGCGCTGAAACGCCATCCGGAATGGCGCTGGCGGGACAGCGGCGAGACTTCGCCCTGGTACCCGACCATGACCCTGTTCCGCCAGAAGGAGGCCGGCGACTGGGCGCCGGTCTTCGCCGCCATGCGCGACCGCATCGCCGCCAGGCTGGAGCAGGCGTGACGCCGGACTTCATCGCCGGCGATTGGGGCACCAGCCGCCTCAGGCTGTTCCTCTGCAGCGGCGATGGAACGAGCCCGGAGCGGCGCGACGGTCCCGGCATCGCCGAGGCGGGCGCCCGTGCCGGAGAGGTTTTCACGACATTGACCGCCGGCTGGAAGGAAGGCCTGCCGGCCGTGCTGAGCGGCATGGTCGGCTCGACCATCGGCTGGCGCGAGGCCCCCTACCGCGCCTGCCCCGCCGCGCCGTCCGCCATCGCCCAGGCGGCGCTGACCTTCACGCATCATGGACGCCGGATCGCCATCGTGCCCGGCCTGTCCTGTACAAACGCCAGCGGCTTGTTCGACGTGATGCGGGGCGAGGAAACCCAGCTCCTGGGCGCGCTCACGCTGCAGCCCGCGCTGGCGCGGGGCCGTCATCTTTTCTGCCTGCCCGGCACCCATGCCAAATGGGCGCTGGTGGAGGACGGCACGGTCGTGCGCTTCCAGACGGCGCTGTCGGGCGAGCTTTTCGCGCTTCTTTCGCAGCACAGCGTGCTGGCGCGCGGGGCGGGCGCGGCCAGCCCGGCCCATCCCGCCTTCGCCAGCGGCGTGGCGGCGGCGAAGGACGAGGCCGGGTTGCTGCATCTGCTGTTCAGCACGCGCAGCCGCCAGCTCAATGGCGAGATTCCAAGGGAGCAGGCTGCTTCCTATCTTTCGGGCCTGATCGTCGGGGCCGAGGTCGAAGCGGCCACCCGCCTGTTCGCGCCGCAAGGCCAGGTCGTCCTGATCTGTACGCCGGCATTGGCGATGGCGTATGAAGCCGTGCTGCGGAGCCATGGCCTGGGCGCGCTGGTGCTGGACGGGGACGGCGCCGTGCTGGCCGGCCTGAGCTTCCTTCACGCCCAACTGTTCGGATGACCTCATGACCGATGTCCTTGCCAGGCTTCCCATTGTCGCCATCCTGCGCGGCGTCACGCCGGCGCGGGTGGAGAAGGTGTCGGAAGCGATCTTCGACGCCGGCATCCGCGCCATCGAAGTGCCTTTGAATTCGCCAGAGCCGTTCAAGAGCATCGAACTGCTCGCGAAACGCTTCGGCGGCGAAGCCCTGACCGGCGCCGGTACCGTGACCACGCCTGCGGAGGTGGACCGGGTGGCGGAGGCCGGCGGCAGGCTCGCCGTCTCGCCCCACACCGATGCCGCCGTCATCCGCCGCGCGATCGAAAAGGGCTTGCATCCCATGCCCGGCATCATGACCCCCAGCGAGGCCTATGCGGCGTTCCATGCCGGGGCGCGCGACCTGAAGCTCTTTCCCGCCACCAGCCTTGGCATCGGCCACCTGAAGGCGATGCTGGTGATCCTGCCGCCTTCGGTGAAGGTCTATGCCGTGGGCGGGGTCAATCCCTCCAACATGAAGGAGTGGCGGGCGGCGGGCGCCGGCGGCTTCGGCCTGGGCAGCGACCTGTTCAAGCCGGACTATGACGATGGCGAGATCGCGCGCCGCGCCAGGACGGCGGTGGAAGCCTTTCAGGCCGCCACAACATGACGGTTGGATAGCGCCGCGCTGTGCTATCCCTTGATCGTTGTTTTGCATTTTCTGCCACCCCCTCCCCCTTTGCCGGGAGACGGCGGGCACGGCAGGGCGTGGCAGGCAACGATCTCATGCCGCCATTCTAAACCATGCCGAAGGGGCGCGGCAGGTGGACAGCGCGAAACTACCAGTTGGTGAAGGAGCCGTCGGGACGATGGTTCATGTTGATGGGCATGTAGTGCTCGGTCCACTCGCCCACCATCTTCAGCGGCTTGGTGTCCAGCGTCACGCCCAGGCCCGGACGGTCATTGGGCCAGAGCTTGCCGTTGCGGAAATCATAGGCTTCGGGCAGGTGCGGCCAGGGGCGGCGGCCGGCCCCCGTCATCTCCATCAGCGCGACGACCGATGTGGCGGTGAGGCAATGCACCAGCGAGGTTTCGCCGATCGGGCCGGTGAAGTGCGGGATCATGCCAACAAAATGGGTTTCGGCCAGGGCGCAGATCTTCATGAATTCGGTGATGCCGCCGACATTGGGCGAGGTGACGCGGGCATAATCGATCAGCTGGTTCTCGATCAGCATGTTGATGTCCCACTTGGCGCCATATTCCTCGCCCACGGCGATGGGAACATGGGTGCGGGGACGGATGGAGCGATAGACCTCGACATTTTCCGTCCGCACCAGGTCCTCGACGAAATAGGGCTTCAGCGGCTGGATCAGGTCGCACAGGGTGATGGCGTCCTGGGGATCGAGTTCCTGGTGGAAGTCGATGGCCCAGCCGCCCGAGCCGGTGCCCTTCGCCAGGAGGGCACATTCGGCGGCGATGCGGTCCACGTCCTTGAAACGGTCCATCACCCCGCCGCGCCCGCCCAGGGCGTGGCGATAGGCACGATAGCCTTCGGCGATGCAGGCGCGCCCGGCATCCTCAATGGTGCCGCCCTGCGGCGTGGGATAGCCGGTGGCATAGCATTCGACATGGTCGCGGGCCTTGCCGCCCAGGAGCTGCCACACGGGCACACCCAGCGCCTTGCCCTTGAGGTCCCACAGCGCCAGGTCGAGCGCGCCCAGGGCGTGCTGCTTCTCATGGCCGGCGGGATAGAAATAGCCGCGGAACATCTGCTGCCAAAGCTGCTCGGTGCGGAAGGGATCGGCGCCGATCAGCATTTCGGCGCATTGCTGCATGGTGTCGGGCGAGCCGCCCTCGCCGATGCCGATCAGGCCCGAGGCGGTCTCGACCGTGACGACATTGGTGGACTGGTTGAAGGTGGGCTGGTGGTTGATGTCGTTGCCGCCCCGCCCCGCCGCATCGGCGCCGGTGGTGTAGTAGCGGATGCGCTTGATGGTGTCCTTCGGGAGCCCAAGCGCCTGGGCCGAGGGCGGCGTCCAGAGCGGCGCCATGGCGGCGGACGCCATCAGGCCACCCAGCATCTTGCGGCGATTGAGCTTCATGGCGGTCCCCCTGCTTGTTGTTTGAGGGAAGACTAGAAGCACCCCTTCTCCCGCGCAACAGCTCCAATTGCGGCGCGAGGGACTTTGTGGCGTGGGCAGGAGTGTCGCACGGAGCGTGCTGATAGCACGTGAGCACGCGCGACGAACCCACGACGCAAAATAACCGCGGCGCCCTTAAACCGCGATCGGCGCCTTGATCGAAGGATGCGCCTGGTAATTCTCCAGGGTGAAATCCTCGTAGGCGAAGTCGAAAATATCCTTCACGTCCGGATTCAGCCGCATGGTCGGCAGCGGCAGCGGCGCGCGGGACAGTTGCTCCTTCGCCTGTTCGACATGGTTCAGGTAGAGGTGGGCATCGCCGAAACTGTGCACGAACTCGCCGGGTTCGAGGCCGGTGACCTGCGCCACCATCAGGGTCAGCAGCGCGTAGCTGGCGATGTTGAACGGCACGCCGAGGAACACGTCGGCGCTGCGCTGGTAGAGCTGGAGATTGAGCCGGCCGTTCGCGACCTGGGTCTG
>CAZYGO010000398.1:0-9826 GCA_964647455.1 uncultured Rhizobium sp. | reverse complement strand
TGCTTGACCGGGATGACAATAGTGTATGCTGCGGCCCGATGACCAATTCTTCCGATCCCACCGCCAGCTTCGGCTTTCGCGACGTGCCCGAGGCCGAGAAAGAGGGCCTTGTCCGCGAGGTTTTCTCCTCGGTCGCGGCCCGTTATGACCTGATGAACGATGTGATGAGCGCGGGCGTCCACCGCATCTGGAAGGATGCCATGGTCGAATGGCTGAACCCCCGTCCGGGCTGGAAGACCATCGACGTGGCCGGCGGCACCGGCGACATCGCCTTCCGGATCGTCGAGATGGCGCACCAAAGAAGTAAACATGCCAGCGACGGCGAGGTGGCGGTGACGGTCTGCGACATCAACGAAAACATGGTGGCCGAGGGCAAGCGCCGCGCCGAGGCCAAGGGCGAGACCGCCATCACCTGGACGGTGGGCAACGCCGAAGCCTTGCCGGTCCCCGATGCCGCCTTCGACGCCTATACCATCGCCTTCGGCATCCGCAACGTCACCCATATCGAGAAGGCGCTCGGCGAGGCCCGCCGGGTGCTGAAGCCCGGCGGGCGTTTCCTCTGCCTGGAGTTCAGCCAGGTCGAGGTGCCAGGCCTCGACACGCTCTATGACGCCTATTCCTTCAAGCTGCTGCCGAAGATGGGCGAATGGGTGGCGAAGGACGCGCAATCCTATCGCTACCTGGCCGAAAGCATCCGCCGCTTTCCGCCGCGGGAGAAGTTCGCCCGCATGATCGAGGAGGCGGGGCTCTCCCAGGTGAAGGTGCGGGTTCTCTCCGGCGGCATCGCCGCCATGCATTCGGCCTGGAAAATATGAAGAGCCGTCTCTGATGGGCAGCTTCCTTCGCCTGATCCATGCGGCGCTTGTGCTGCTCGATCCCGCGCTGGCCTTCCGCGCCGGCAGGCCGGACGCAGGCGCGCGCCTGGCGCGGGCGCTGGAAAAGCTGGGGCCGGCCTATATCAAGCTGGGGCAGATGCTGGCGACGCGGCCCGACATTGTCGGTGCCTCGGTCGCCGCTTCGCTGGAACATCTGCAGGACCGCCTGCCGCCCTTTGCCGAAGCGCAGGCCCGCGCCGTGATCGCCGAAAGCCTGGGGCGGCCGGTGGAAGCCCTGTTCGCGACGCTCGGCCCCGCCACCGCCGCCGCCTCCATCGCCCAGGTGCATCGCGGCCGCACCACCGAAGGCGCCGACGTCGCGGTCAAGGTATTGCGCCCCGGCATCGAGGCGCGCTTTGCCCGCGATCTCGGAGCGCTGGAACTGTTTGCGCGCGTGGCGGAAGCGATGTCGGCGGAAGCGCGGCGCCTGCGCTTCGTCGCCATCAAGGAAACGCTGGCTGCTTCCGTGGCGCTGGAACTGGATCTGCGGATGGAAGCCGCCGCCGCGTCAGAACTCTATGAACGCACCCGCGCCGACAATGATTTTCGCGTCCCCCATGTGGACTGGAACCGCACCGCGGCCCGCGTCCTCACCACCGAATGGATCGACGGCACGCCAATTCGCGACCCCGCCGCACTCTCCGCCGCCGGGCATGACCCTGGAAAGACCGCCCTGATCCTGGTCCGCAGCTTCCTGACGCAGGCGCTGCGTGACGGCTTTTTTCACGCCGACATGCATCCTGGAAATCTCTTCGTGGACGCGCAAGGGCGGCTGGTGGCGGTGGATTTCGGCATCATGGGACGGCTGGAGCCGCCGCTGCGCCGCTTCATGGCGGCGACGCTGGCGGGCTTTCTGGCGCGCGACTATCGCAAGGTGGCCGAGGTCCATTATGAACTGGCCTTCGTGCCGCCGCAGCACCCGATCGAAACCTTTGCCCAGGCCCTTCGCGCGGTCGGCGAGCCGATTTTCGGCAGACGCGCCCGCGACATTTCCATCGCCGGGCTGCTCGGGCAATTGTTCGAGACCACCCGCCGCTTCGACATGCCGGCGCAGCCGCAGCTGGTGCTGCTGCAAAAGACCATGGTGGTGGTCGAAGGCGTGGCCCGCAGCCTCGATCCCGATTTCGATATCTGGGAGGCGGCAAGGCCGGTGGCCGAACGCTGGGTCAGCGACAATCTGGGCCCGGAAGCACGGCTGGCCCGCGCCGCGGAGGGCTTCTCCGCCCTGGGCAAGCTGGCGGAAGACCTGCCGCAACTTGTGAACAACGCCGAAGACCTGTCACGCATGGTGGCGGAAGGCGGTGTGCGCCTGCATCCGGATACGGCGCTGCTGATCGCCGCCGAGCAGGAACGGCGCGCCAAGCCCGTGCGCATCGGCATGCTGCTGATGCTCGGTCTGGTGTTCTTCCTGCTGCTCTGGCTGGGCCGCGCCTATCTTTAGCTGTCGCGTTGCCCGGAAATGCTCCGGGGTTTTGACAGCGCGTTGAAACGCCAGAGCAGCGCCGCCGCCGCCACGAACAGGCCGAGGGCCAGACCCAGCCAGACGCCGAACCCCTTGAGCCCGGCGCCGAACCCCAGCGCGATACAGACGGGAAAGCCGCACAGCCAATAGGCGCCGCCCGCGATCCACATCGGCGCCCGCGCATCCTTCAATCCGCGCAACGCCAGCGATGCCGTCACCTGCAGGCCGTCTGCGATCTGGAAGGCGGCGGCGACATGCAGGAAACTGACGGTCAGGGCGATGACTTCGCTGCCGGGCGGTTCCTGGGGCAGCCACAGCCGGGCAATCGGCTCCGGGAAGAGCAACAGCACCACCGACGTCAGCGTCATGAACAATGCCGCGATGACGACGGCGACGAAGCCGGCCCGCCTTGCCGCGACGCCGTCGCCGGCGCCGGCGCCCAATCCAACCCGCACCGTCGCGGCCAGTCCGATGCCCAGCGGCACCATGAAGGTGAGGGCCGGAATGGTGATGGCGATCTGGTGCGCCGCCAGGGTGGCGACGCCGAACAGCCCCATCATCAGGGCGGCGGCATTGAACAGCATGGCCTCGAACAGGGTGGTGAGGCCGATGGGAATGCCAAGCCGGAACAACTCCCTGAGGTGCGGGCCATGCAGGCGCCTCAGATGTCCCAGGATGTGGAAGCGCTTCAGTGACGGCGTGACCAGGCAGATCGCCAGAAGTGAAATGGCGCTGAACAGGTTGGAGCAGGCGCTGGCAATGCCCGCGCCCGCCAGGCCAAGCCGCGGCAGGCCGAAATGACCGAAGATCAGGGCATAGTCGCCCAGGGCGTTGAACAGGACCGCCAGCACCATCACCACCAGCCCCGCCAGCGGATGATCGACGGCGGTGGTAAAGCTGCGCAGCACCTGGAAGAGGATGGCGAAGGGCAGGCCCCAGCACAGCAGGCTCATATAGAGGCCGGCATCGGTCGCCAGTTCCGGCTGCTGGCCCAGCAGCAGCAGGATCGGCCGCGTCGCCAGCAGCACCGCTAGCAGCGGCGGCGCCATCATCGCCGCCGACCAGAAGCCCATCCGCACCACGGCCTGCACTTCACCGGCCGCCTTGTCGTCCTCGCCCAGCACATGGGCGATGGCGGGCGACACGGCGTTGGCCGGGCCACAGCCCATCAGCCAGGCAAAGAAGAACACGGTGTTGCCGAGCGCCGCCGCCGCCAGCGCCTCTTTCGAGAAACGGCCGAGCATCAGCGTGTCGGTGGCCAGGATCGCCATCTGCGCCAATTGCGTCGCCGCCAGCGGCAAGGCCAGCCGCAGCAGCGCGAGCGCTTCGCGCCGCACGGCGTGGCGCGCGCCGCCGGCCACGGCGGGGCCGGCATGGGATAGGTCGATCTCTTCAAAATTGCTCATGGCATATCTCAAGGTGCAAAACGAAAAACCCTCCGCGGACGAACCGGGAGGGCGAAAAACACCGCAAAAGAGCGGGCTTTACCGGACTCCCGGACTGGGGAAGGAACGCATGCCGCCATGCGGGGCGCGGGCGGAACGGGTCTTGGTCATCGCATCCTCCTCTGGCGGCGGGCGGAATTGCCCGGGTGCGGGTGGGTACGCCCGCGCTTCCCGCGAGTCAAGGTCGCCGGAAGGAGCGGATCAACCGCCACAGATACCAGAACAGGAACGGGGCGATGACGGCCGCTGTCAGCGGCCGCAATACAGATTCGATATCGCCATAGCGCAGGCCCAAACTCCAGCCGGCCGATGCCAGGATCGCGGTCCAGCCCGCGGTGCCCAGGCTCGACCACAGCAGATAACGCCAGGGGCTCATGCGCGCCAATCCGGCGGGCAGGGAGACGAAGGTGCGGATCGCGGGCAACAGGCGCCCGGCGCAGACGAAGGGCGCGCCATGGCGCATGAACCAGCGTTCCGCCCGTTCCACTTCGGGCCATTCGACGGTCAGCCAGCGTCCGTGCCGCTCGACCAGCCGCCGCAGCCGCGCCATGCCAAACCGCCAGGCCAGGGCGAACCAGATCATGTTGCCGGCCATCGAACCCAGGGTGCCGGCCAGGATCACGCCTGCCAGGTTCATGCCGCTGCGCTGGGCCTGATAGGCGGCCAGGGGAATGATGATTTCCGAAGGCAGGGGCGGAAACACCGTTTCGGCCAGGGTGAGCAGCACGATCCCGCCATAGCCGAATTGGGCGACAAGCCAGCCTATGGCGTCTGTCATGGTCTTCCTTTCGAAGCCATCAAAGGCGATTCGGGAAGGTTTGGCGATTGCTCCGGCTAGGAGAGGAATGAAAGTCCGCTTACGCTGCCCGGATGAAGACCCTCGACATCGCCCATCGCGGCGGCGCGGCGCTTTGGCCCGAAAACACGCCGCCGGCCTTTGGTGAAGCCATTGCGCTGGGTTGCGATGGCGCGGAGCTGGATGTGCAGCTTTCCGCAGACGGCATCGTGATTGTGCATCACGATTTCCGGCTCAATCCCGGCTATGCGCGGTTGCGTGGTGGTGACTGGGTTGAAAGTCCCGGCCCTCGCATCAAAGACCTGACGCTGCATCAGCTTTGGCAATATGACCTTGGGCATGTCCGCCCAGGCAGTGACTATGCAAGGTCGCATCCTGATATTCGCGATGCTGGCGGTACGGGCGTCCCCACCTTGGAATGGGTTGTTAACCTGGCTAAGGAGGCTTCGGATTTTCGTCTACTGGTCGAGCTGAAATGCGACCTCAGTGAGGACAGCGCCGACCCGGTGGCGCTGGCCGATGCGGCGCTGGCGGTGGTGGAGGACGCGGATTTTCTTTCCCGCACGATCTTTGTCGGCTTCGACTGGCGCGCCCTGGCGCGAGTTAAGCAGAAGCAGCCCAAGGCGGAAATCTGGTGCACCACCGACGAGAAGATTGCCGGCGATGCGGGCCTGTTCGAGATCATCCTTGGGCTAGGCGCGGCAGGCTGGTTTCCCCACTACGCGCAACTGACCGATCAGGCTGCCGCGCTGGCGCGCTCTTACGGCTTCAAGCTCGGCGCCTGGACGGTGAACGACGAAACCGAAATGCGCCGCCTGCTGGCGCTGGGCGTGGACGCCATCTGCACCGACCGGCCAGACCTGCTACAGGCCTTCAAATAGCGCCGTCGAAAGATACCGTTCCGCAAACGACGGAATGATCGCGACGATGGTCTTGCCCGCATTCTCGGGCCGGGCGCCGACTTCCAGCGCCGCGGCGATGGCCGCGCCCGACGAGATGCCGACGGGAATGCCTTCCTCCCGTGCCGCCCGCCGTGCCGTCTCCAGCGCCGTTTCATTGGAGATGGTGATGATTTCGTCGATCACCTTGCGGTCAAGAATGGCGGGCACGAACCCCGCCCCGATGCCCTGGATCTTGTGCGGGCCAGGCGCGCCGCCCGACAGCACCGGGCTGTCCTCCGGCTCCAGCGCGATCATCTTCACGCCCGGCTTCTTCGCCTTCAGCACCTGGCCGACGCCGGTGATGGTGCCGCCGGTGCCGACGCCGGAAATCACGATGTCCACCTTGCCGGCCGTGTCGTTCCAGATTTCCTCGGCGGTGGTGGTGCGGTGGATTTCCGGATTGGCTGGATTCTCGAACTGCTGCGGGATGACCGCATCGGGATTTTCGGCCACCAGTTCATGGGCGCGGGCGATGGCGCCCTTCATGCCGGCGGTGGCGGGGGTCAGTTCGATCCGCGCCCCCAGGATCATCAGCATCTTGCGCCGTTCCAGCGACATGCTTTCCGGCATCACCAGGATCAGCTTGTAGCCCTTGGCCGCCGCCACGAAGGCCAGCGCGATGCCGGTATTTCCGGATGTCGGTTCGATCAGCGTGCTCTTGCCCGGCGTGATGATGCCCTGGCGCTCCATCGCCTCGATCATGTTGACGCCGATGCGGTCCTTCACGGAGGAGAGCGGATTGAAGAATTCCAGCTTCAGCAGGATGTCTGCCTTGACGCCCGCGGCCCCTGGCATGCGCTGCATCCGCACCAACGGGGTGTCGCCGATGGTTTCGGTGATGGAGTTATAGACGTGTCCGCGTCCAGGCTTGGCATTGACCATTGTGAAGCTCCTAAATCGTGAAATCCACGCCGCCGGCCAGCGTTTCCGAAACGCCCTGGCCCCGTGCCCGCTGGCACAAATCCTCGATCGACACTGAATCCAGCCGTGCCATCAGTTCATCCTGCAGGCTGACGACGAAAGGGGCGACGATGCGCTGGCCGAGGTCGGAGCGCGGCACGCTCTTCGCCTCCTCGTCCTCGATGCTTTCGGCTACCCGCACAACATCGCCGACGGAAATGCGGCGCCGTTCCCGCGCCAGGCGATAGCCGCCGCGCGGGCCGCGCACGCCCTTGAGGATGCCCGCGCGCACCAGCTGCTGCATTACCTGTTCCAGATAGCGCTGCGGCACGCCCTGCCGGGCCGTGATCTCCTTGGCCTGTACCGGCTCCGGACGCGCATTGAAGGCGATGTCGATCACCGCCTCCAGCGCCAGCAGCGTCTTGCGGGACAGTTTCAGCATCAGGTTTTATCTATGAAAGCGGGCGCCGTCATGCCGGTGCTGCCAAAGCCGCCGCTGCCGCGTTCGCTGTCCGAAAGTTCGCCGCACTCGAACAACACGGCGTGTTCATAGCGGGCGATCACCATCTGTGCGATCTTCATGCCGCGGCTGATCGTGAAATCCTCCTGGCCGTGATTGATGAGGATCACCTTGATCTCGCCGCGATAATCGCAGTCCACCGTGCCCGGTGCGTTGAGGCAGGTGACGCCGTGCTTGAGCGCCAGGCCGGAGCGCGGCCGCACCTGTGCCTCCGCCCCCATCGGCAGTTCGATCGCGATGCCGGTGGGTACGCCGGCGCGCATCCCCGGCTTGAGGACGATGTCCGCCTCGATCGCGGCCAGCAGATCCAGCCCCGCCGCGCCCGCCGTGGCGTAATGCGGCGGCGGCAGGCCCTGCCCATTCGCCAGTGTCTTGATCAGAACCTTCACGCAGCCCCCCGCAGTTTTTTCGCGATGCGCGCGGCCAGCCGCGTGCCCACATCCTGTTTTGTCATGTCCGGCCAGTCTTCCACGCCGTCGGCGCTGATCAGATGAACGCGGTTGCGCATTCCTCCCATCACGTCGCCGGAAACGTCGTTGGCGATGATCCAGTCGGCACCCTTGCGTGTGCGCTTGGCGACGGCATTGGCCACCACATCGTCGGTTTCGGCGGCGAAACCGATCACCAGCCGCGGCCGGGCGGCGTGGCTCGCCAGTGTCGCCAGTATGTCGGGGTTTTCCACCAGCTTGAGCAGCGGCACCACGCGATCGGTGGACTTTTTCAGCTTGCTGTTGGCGACCGTGTCCGGCCGCCAGTCGGCCACCGCCGCCGCCATCACCAGCACGTCGGCGGGCAGGGCGGCTTCGCAGGCCGCCAGCATCTCCCGCGCGGTGGTGACGGGTTTCAGCGTCACGCCGGCCGGCGGGCTCAGCGAGACGGGGCCGGAGACCAGGATCGTCTCAGCGCCCGCCGCCGCCAATGCGCCCGCGATGGCGTAGCCCTGGCGGCCGCTGGAATGGTTGGCGAGGAAGCGCACCGGGTCCACCGGCTCGCGCGTCGGTCCCGCCGTCACCAGCGCCCGCACACCCTTGAGCGGCGCCTCGCCCATCGCGGCCTCGATGGCGGCGACGATTTCCGCCGGCTCGGCCATGCGGCCGGGCCCGAACTCGCCGCAGGCCATTTCGCCCTCATTGGGGCCGACGAACATCACGCCGTCACGCTTCAGCGTCTCGAGATTGCGGCGGGCGGAAGGGCTTTCCCACATCCGAACATTCATGGCCGGCGCCATCAGCACCTTCTTGTCCGTCGCCAGAAGCGCGGTGGAGGCAAGGTCGTTGGCCAGGCCGTTCGCCATCTTGGCCATGAGGTCGGCGGTGGCCGGCGCCACCACCACCAGGTCGGCGCTGCGCGACAATTCGATATGGCCCATCGCCGCTTCGTCGGTGAGCGAGAACAGGTCTTCATGCGCGGCCTCGCCGGTCAGCGACGCCACCGAAAGCGGGGTGATGAAGTGTGCCCCCGCGCGGGTAAGGATGGCGCGGCTCTTCACGCCGCGCTGCGCCAGCAGCCGGATCAGCTCCAGGCTCTTGTAGGCGGCGATGCCGCCGCCGATGATCAGTAGAACGCTCTTGCCGCGCATGGGCCGCCGGGAAAATACGCTTCCAGGCTGGAGTATATAGGCAATCACGGCGCCGCCGTGTAGTTCCCGCGTAACCAGTTGAAAGAAATTGGGAAAATACGGGTCTTACCCCGGTTAACGGAATGCTAACGACATTTTGCTGTCATGGCATCCGGCAAACGAAGGGGCATGTCATGGGCTTGGCCACTTCCGATCTCTACCGCCTGGCGTCCGATCTGGCCGCCGAGCATGGCGCCGCCGCCTGCGACTATGCCAGCCGCGCCGTGATGACCCTGGAAGCCGAAGGCAATCACGACCGTGCCCAGTTCTGGTTCGTGATGCTGGTGCTGCTGGGCGATGTGATCAGCAATCGCGTGGATCCGCTCGGCCGCATCACCATCCACTAGCCCGGTTCCAAAAGCGGCGCCATGCGTTAGCATGAGGCTGCGCGTCATCCGGGGCCTTCATGCCGCTCGATCCGTTGGTGAAAGCCTTTCTCGACCAGGCGGCGGCGATTCCGCGTCCGAAGGTGTGGGAGATGCCGCCACCGGCGGCGCGCGCCTCCTTTGCCGCCATGATGGGGCTGGTGGGACCGCATGATGTCGCCGTCGGCAAGGTCGACAATTTTTCCATCCCGGCGGCGAATCCCGCCCGCCAGATTGCCGCGCGCGCCTATGCGCCCGTCGCGGTGGGGGGCGAGCCGCGCCCGGCGCTGATCTTCTTCCATGGCGGCGGTTTCGTGGTCGGCGGTCTCGACAGCCATGACGGCCTTTGCCGCCTGATCTGCGCCGAAGGGCATTTCCGCGTCATCGCCATCGACTATCGCCTGGCGCCGGAACATCCCTTTCCCGCCGCCATCGACGATGCCTTCGCCGCGGTGCAATGGATCGCCGCCAATGCCACGGAGCTGGGTGTCGATCCCGGCCGCATTGCCGTGGGCGGCGATTCCGCAGGCGGCATGCTGGCCGCCATCGTCACCCAGCTGGCGCGCGAGAAGGGGCCCAGGCTGGCGTTCCAGCTGCTGATGTTTCCCAACACCCAGATGGGGGGCGAAACCGCCTCGCTCAACGAATTCGCCGTGGGCTATTTCCTGGAGCGCCACGCTATCGAGTGGTTCAACGCGCAATATGCTCCCAAGGAGGCCGACCGCGCCTCGCCACTGGTTTCTCCGCTGCGGGCGAAGGATTTTTCGCACCTGCCGCCCGCCTACGTCCTTCTGGGCGGCTATGACCCCCTGCATGACGAAGGCCTCGCCTATGCCGAGAAGTTGCGCGCGGCCGGCGTTGTTGTCACCATCGCCGATTATCGCGACATGGTGCATTGCTTCAT
>CAZYGO010000397.1:0-2537 GCA_964647455.1 uncultured Rhizobium sp. | reverse complement strand
TCTTGCCCAGCGCGGCCACGCGCACGGCTTCCAGTGCCGCTTCGTCGGCGGCCGCTGCGATCTGGGCGAGGAGATCGGACTGAAGGGCGGTGGCGTCGGTCATGCAAAATCCGAAATAGAGGGAACGGGAGCCTCGCGGCTCCCGAATCTCTGATGGACTTTGCTTAGGCCTTGGACGCCTGCTCCACCAGAGCCTTGAAGGCGGCGGGCTCGTGGATGGCCAGGTCGCTCAGCACCTTGCGGTCGATATCGATCTGGGCCTTGGCGAGCCCGGAGATAAATCGGCTGTAGGTGAGGCCATGCTCGCGCACCGCGGCGTTGATGCGCTGGATCCAGAGGGCGCGGAAATTGCGCTTCTTTTCCTTGCGGCCGATATAGTTGTGCTGCAGCGAACGGTCCACCGCGGCATTGGCCGTGGTGATGTTGCTCTTTCGGCGGCCACGGAAACCCTTGGCCTGCTTGAGAACCTTGTTGCGGCGGGCGCGGCTGGGGACGGAACGGGGTGCGCGGCTCATGACTTAAATACCTCCGCCATAGGGCATCCAGCGGCGGACGCGGCGCGTCTCGGATTCCGAGAGCGTGTCCATGCCGCGCAGGTCGCGGGTGCGGGCCGGGGAGTTGTTGATCAGGCGGTGGCGCTTGCCGACCTGGTGGGTCTTGATCTTGCCCTTGGCCGTGATCTTGAAGCGCTTTTTGGCGCCCGACTTGGTCTTCATCTTGGACATTTCGCTTTTCCTTTTATGCCCTTGTGGGGGCAGATGAAGCTGCACCCGGGCGGTCGCTATTAAGAGCCGCCACGGCATGTCCGGCCGGGCCACTCGAAGAGGCGCGCGTTTAAAAGGAAAAGCCGGCGAAAAGCAAGCCGCGAGCGGCCCAAAATCAGCGGTTCGGCTTGCCCCCGCCGTCCAGCCCCGAGGGAGTGGATTGCCCGGTCACGCCGAAATCCTGGGATTTGCTGCCGCCATCGGCATGGCCGAAGCCGTCCGCCGCCAGGCCGCGCTTCAAAAGTTCGCGGATAGCGGCGACCCGGGACGGCATGCGGCGCGAGAACCGCCAGGTGTCCAGCGCCTCCAGCTCCTCCCCGGTGAGCATGACCTGCAGCCGCTCGCCGCGCGCCAAATCATTTGTCATTGCGACTAAGTCCTTATCAGGAAAAGATAGTTTGAAATGAGTATGTTGCTGAAAGTGAGCAATCTCCTCCTTTCAACGGTTTTGGGACGCCTGAGTTCCCTGGGGCAGGGGCGGCCCATGCACAGAATGGGCGGAAGTCTAATTAAGCCATTGATTTAGCAATATTATTTTCCTTGTCTTCATCCGTCCGGGGGTCCAGGCTGCGGGGGAAAGGAGGGTGCCCCCCATGGATGCCATCCTCGCCCGCCCCAAAAACAAGCCCCCGATGTCCGCCAGCGATCCCGTGGCCGAAGCCAATCATCGCATCGCCAACAGCCTGACCCTGCTGGTCTCGATGATCCGGATGCAGGCCAACGCCGCGGCGCGCCGTAGCGATGCCTTCAGCGCCACCGAGATGCGCCTGGCCCTGGAGGCCGTCGCCGCGCGCATCGGCACCATCGGCCAGCTGCATCGCATGCTCTCCCGCGTTCCCCTTGACGGCGCCACCAGCCTGCAGCCGCATCTGCGCGAGGCCAGCGCCGCCCTGGTGGCGGCGCTCGCCTCGCCCGAACAGCGGGTGCGGGTTGAGCATCACGGCAATGACTGCCTGGTGCTGACCCGCCAGGTTCAGCCCCTGGTGCTGATCCTCTGCGAGATCTTCATCAATGCGATGAAATACGCCCATCCCACCGGCGTGCCGCTGGTGCTGCGCGTGGACTGCACCAGCGCCCCCGACGGGCGGCTGGTGGTAGCCATCAGCGACGACGGCATCGGCTTGCCCGATGGCTTCGACGCCGCCCGTGACGGCGGCCTGGGTTTTCGCGTCATCTGCAGCCTGGCGGCGGAATTGCAGGCGGAACTGGATATCGAGTCCACGGGCCTGGGCCTCTGCTTCCGTCTCTCGATGCCGGCCTGCGCCATGCCGGGCGGCAAATTGTCCTGACGCAAGCCCCGCGATTTTCCTCTTAATGGCGCGGCATGGCAGAGAAATTCGCGCCCCGACTGCGTCAAGCGATCAAGCGCGCCGCCTTCTGGCTGCTCTGGCCCGCCGCCGCCATCGTCATCTGGGGTGAACTGGCGCCGCCACCCGCGCTGCCCGATCTCAGGCTCTGGGACAAGCTGGAGCATTTCACGGCCTATTTCGGCCTTGCGCTGATGAGTGTGCTGGGCTGGTCGGGGCGCCGGGCGCTGCGCATCCTTCTTGCCGTCATCCTGCTGGGCGGCGTGCTGGAAATCCTGCAGGCCTATGTCGGGCGCGACACCGAATGGGCCGACATGCTGGCCAACACCCTGGGCGCGCTGACCGGCACCCTTCTGGCGCTGGGCCTGCTGGCGGCGGCCCGGCTTGTTGACCGCAAACGGTCCGACTAACCTTGCCGCATTCGACGGGGGAGATTTCCGGCATGTTCGAGGAATTCAAGAAATTC
>CAZYGO010000396.1:0-2613 GCA_964647455.1 uncultured Rhizobium sp. | reverse complement strand
CGGCCCAGATACTGGGCGAAGGCACCGGCGGAACGGGCGATCTGGCCGCCCTTGCCCGGCTTCATCTCGATATTGTGGACGATGGCGCCCACCGGCATCGCGCCCAGAGGCATGGCGTTGCCGACCTTCACGTCCACCTTGTCGCCCGACACCACGGTGTCGCCGACATTCAGGCGCTGCGGCGCCAGGATATAGGCCTGGGTGCCGTCCTTGTACTTGATGAGCGCGATGAAGGCGGTGCGGTTGGGATCGTATTCCAGCCGCTCGACCGTGGCCGGCTCGTTGAACTTGTTGCGCTTGAAGTCGATCAGGCGATAGCGCTGCTTGTGCCCGCCGCCCTGCCAGCGCACGACGACGCGGCCGGTATTGTTGCGGCCGCCCTTGGAGGTCTTGCCTTCGGTCAGCGACTTGACCGGACCGCCCTTGTGCAGGCCGGACTTGTCCACCAGGACCAGCTGACGCTGGCCGGGGGTGGCGGGCTTGTAGTGTTTCAACGCCATGGTTTAGAGCCCCGTGGTGATGTCGATCTGGTGGCCCTCTTCCAGGGTCACGATCGCTTTCTTGATGTCGCTGCGCGTATAGACCTTGCCGCGGGCCATCTTGCGCTTGCCCTTGACGACCACGGTGTTCACCGCCTTGACCTTGACCTTGAAGAGATCGGCCACGGCCTTTGCGATGGCCGGCTTGGTGGCGTCGAGCTTGACGCGGAACACGACCTGGTTCGCCTCGGTCAGGCGGGTCGCCTTCTCCGTGATCACCGGCGAAAGAATGACGTCATAGTTGGTGCTCATGCCAGCCTCGCTTCGATCGCCTTGATGGCGGCAGTGGTCAGCACCAGCTTGTCGCTCTTCATGATGTCATAGACGTTGATGCCGGCGACGGGCAGCAGCGCCACATCGGCCAGGTTGCGGGCCGAGAGCTGGAAGTTGCGGTCGAATTCGCCGTCCACCACCAGCGCGCGGGCAACGCCGAGCTTGCCGAACTGATCGGCCAGAACGCCGGTCTTGATTTCCTTCGACTTGGCCTCGTCCAGCACGACAATGGCACCGTCCCTGGCCTTGGCCGAGAGAGCGTGGCGCAGGCCAAGTGCCTTCACCTTCTTGGGCAGGTCGAACGCATGGGAATGGTTGACCGGGCCCATCGCCTTGGCGCCGCCGACGAAGAGCGGAGCCGAACGGGCACCGTGGCGGGCGCCGCCCGAGCCCTTCTGCTTGATGGACTTCTTCTTGGTGCGATCCACCTCGGCGCGGGTCAGGATCTTGTGCGTGCCGGCGCGGCGCTTGGCGAGCTGCCACACCACCACGCGCTGGATCAGGTCGGCGCGGGGTTCGAGGCCGAAGATGGCGTCGTTGAGTTCGACGTCGCCGGCGGCCTTGTTGTCGAGATTGAGAACCTTGGTCTTCATGGCTTAGCCCTCGGCCTTCGCTTCGGCGGCGGGCGCCGCAGCGGCAGCACGCTTCTTCACGGAAGCCGGCTGCGGGGTGTCCTTGTGCGGGCGCTTGACGGCGTCGCGCACCATCACCCAGCCGCCCTTGGAGCCCGGCACCGCACCGCGCACCATGATCAGGCCGCGCTCGACATCGACCTTGGCCACTTCCAGGTTTTGGGTGGTGACATTGTCGACGCCATAATGGCCGTGCATCTTCTTGTTCTTGAAGGTCTTGCCCGGATCCTGGCGGCCGCCGGTGCCGCCCAGCGAGCGGTGGCTGATCGAAACGCCGTGCGAAGCCTCGAGGCCGCGGAAGTTCCAGCGCTTCATGGCGCCGGTGAAGCCGCGGCCGATGGTGACGCCGGTGACGTCGACCTTCTGGCCAGCCACGAAATGATCGGCCTGCAGCGTGTCGCCCACTTCCAGCATGCTCTGGGCATCAACCCGGAACTCGGCAACCTTGCGGCGCGGCTCGATCTCGGCCTTGGCGAAACGGCCACGATCGGCCTTGGTCTGGTTCTTGGCCTTGGCGAAGCCCGAGCCGAGCTGGACGGCGGTGTAGCCGTCCTTTTCCTCGGTGCGGACGCCGACAACGGCGCAGCCGTCCAGCTTCAGGACCGTGACCGGGACATGGGTACCGTCTGCGAGGAACAGACGGGTCATGCCCACTTTCTGCGTAATGACGCCTGTGCGCACGAAACGCTCCTTACAACTTGATCTCGACGTCCACACCGGCAGCCAGGTCGAGCTTCATCAGGGCATCGACGGTCTGCGGGGTGGGCTCGATGATGTCGAGCAGCCGCTTGTGGGTGCGGATCTCGAACTGTTCGCGGCTCTTCTTGTCGACATGGGCCGAGCGGTTCACGGTGAAACGCTCGATGCCCGTCGGCAGCGGGATCGGACCACGCACCTGGGCGCCCGTGCGCTTGGCCGTGTTGACGATTTCCCGCGTCGAGTTGTCGAGGATCCGGTGATCGAAGGCCTTCAGCCTGATGCGGATATTCTGACTTTGCATAGGATTTTCCTTCGATACCCGATCCGGATTACTTCAGAATCTTCGCGACAACACCTGCACCAACCGTGCGGCCGCCTTCGCGGATGGCGAAGCGCAGCTTCTCTTCCATGGCGATCGGCACGATCAGCTCGACCTCGACGCTGACATTGTCGCCCGGCATCACCATCTC
>CAZYGO010000395.1:0-3133 GCA_964647455.1 uncultured Rhizobium sp. | reverse complement strand
GGCCTGCATCCCAGCCACCAGGCGCTGACGCTGGGCGCCGATCTTGCCGCCGGCGCCTGGACGCTGTCGGCCAGCTATGCCTTCTTCCATGCCGACGGCCAGGTGCAGACGCCGGGCTGGAACCGGCTGACGCAAGCCCTGATCGACAGCGGCACCTACATCACCGGGCGCGACACCTCGCTGACGGATGCCGACGGCAATGGCCGGCTCACCCTCAACGAACTGGGCGGCAATCCCTACACCTTCGATCCGGGCTTCCGGCCGCTGGCGATAACGGGCGGCAGCGACGCCGCCCATCGCCTGGACAGCGGCGTCGGCACCACGCGGCTGGACGAACGCACGGTCTATCTGGCGCCGGGCGTGGATTTTTCCCGCACCCATACCCATACCGGCTTCGCCGAACTGAAGCGCGACCTTTCCGGGGACGGGGCGGACTCGCTGCGGCTGCAGCTTTTCGCCGACACGCTGCACAATGAGCGCTTCGTCTCCTATGGCTATCCCACCGCGCTGCGGGCCGAGGTCGCCGAGGCGCGGGCGCGCTACGATTTCGACCGCAGCATGGGGCCTGTCACCGCCCACACCACCGCCGGGCTGGGCTGGCGCTTCGTCCACGCCATTGGCCGGCAGAGCTTCAACAGCGGCGTCATCGCGCTCGACCGGCGCGACCTGTCGCAGGGGCCTTCGCCCAACGACATCATCGATTCCCCTTTCAACACCGATCCGCCGGGCGCGGTGGGGCTGGGTTGGGAGAACGACGTCGCCTCCAATATCTCCGACCTCGGCCTTTTCGCGCTGTCCGACCTGGGGCTGGACCGGCTGCACCTGCTGCTGGGCGGTCGGCTGGACCAGTACAATGTCCGCAGCCGCGATGCCGGCGTGCTGGCCTATGAGCCGCCGGCCGGCGCCGCCAATGGCGGCCGCTTCACCTGGTCCGCCAGCCTGTCCTGGCGGGATCCATCGGGGCTGATGCCCTACATCACCCATGCCCGCTCGTCGGCGCCGGAAACCGGGCAGGCGGGCGAGGTGCCGACCCAGCTGCTGGCCACCGGCGGCTGGCTGTCCCTCTCCACGCTGGACGAGGCCGGGGTGAAATACACGGCGGAAGGGCTGGAAGCGGGATTGTCGCTCTACCGCCAGGCCCGCACCCAGCTGTCGCAGCTGGGCGGCGTGCATGTCGCCGGAACGCGCGGCGAGGGCGTGGAACTGGAACTGCGCTGGCTGGTGAATGCCCGCCTTAGCGCCACCCTGGCGGCCAGCCTTTCCCACACCTTCATCAAGGGGCCGGACCACAGCTTCGCCTATGTTCCGGCGCGCAGCCTCGGGGTATCGCCGCAGGATGGTTTCGGCGGCGCCTATGTCGTGTGGGATTTCTCCACCCTCAAGGGCGTGGGCGATTATGACGACACGCTGGTGCCCCATGCCGTGGTGAGCCCCTGGCTGACCTATACGGGCGACGGCTGGGGCGCCTCCTTCGGCGGCACCTATGTCGGCACCGCCCGGCAGACCGTGCCCGATCCCATCCGCTTCCCGGCGCATGTCACCGCCAACCTTTCCGCATTCGTCAGCCAGGGCACCTGGCGCGCCGCCGTCAATGTGGACAATCTGTTCGACGCCCGCACCTTCACCCCGGACGCCGACACCTATGCCAATCTTGCCGCCCTGCCGGGGATGGGACGGCGCTGGCGCATCAGCGTCAGCCGCGGCTTCTGAGGGGCCCTGCGGAAAGTTTCCGCGCCGCCCGCGATTCGCTCACACCTTGTCATCATCCTGCCTGTTTTGAAGCGCCTGCTTTGCTGGCGCGAGGCAGGACGGCTTCGTAAAATCCGCTGGCGCAGCGGGGATCGCCATCATGGACAGGAAAAACCTTCGGCTGCTTCTGATCGCGGGCGGCGCGCTGGCCCTGCTGCTGGCGATCGCCGCGGGCGGCGCCATCTGGCTGCACAATCGCGTGCCCACCGGCAGCGGCTTCCTGGCGAACCTGACGCGCGGCGTGCAGTCGGTGACCGGCGGTCCCGCCGCCACCGGTTCCGCGACGGCGGAATTCGCCTTCCGGCGGCTGGAGATCGACACCACCAAGCCGCAGGCCGAGGCCTGCCTGGTCTTCACCCATCCGCTCGATGGCTCGGGCAGGACGCATTACGAGGATTACGTGGCGCTCGCCCCCGCCATCAAGGTGGCGGCGCGGGTGGTGGGACCGCGGCTCTGCCTGGCGGGGCTGGCCTTCGACAAGACCTACAACCTCACCCTCAAGACCGGCCTGCCGGACGCGGGCGGCGCCAGGCTGCCCAATGACGAGACCCTGCCGGTGGAGCTGCGCGACAAGCCGGCGCTGGTGCGCTTCAATGGCGGCATCGTGCTGCCGCGCGAGAATGCGCAAGGCCTTCCCGTCACCACCGTCAATATCGACAGGCTCGACCTCAAGGTGATCCGGGTGGGCGACCGCCTCCTGGCCCAGATCCAGAACGCCACCGTGGACCAGACCACCGTCTATGGCTGGGACGCGCGCGAGCTGGAACAGAACCAGGGCGCGCTGGTGTGGCAGGGCACCATGGCCGTGAACAATATCAAGAACGACACGGTCGTCACCAACATCCCCATCCATGACATCCTGAAGAACCGCAAGCCCGGCGCCTATGTCGTGATCGCGTCCGACGCGGCGAAGAAATCCGGCAACGAGGAGCGCGACGCCGGGGAGGAAAAGGCGGCGCAATGGGTGATCGATTCCGACATCGCCCTCACCAGCTTCCAGAGCGCCAATCCGCCGCCGGGCCAGGGCCTGGGCCTGACCGTCTTCGCCCGCTCCTACAATGACGCGCGGCCGCTTGCCGGTGTGCGCCTGGCGCTGGTGGCGCGCAACAACAACGTGCTGGCCACCGTCACCACCGGCAGCGACGGCCGCGCCGATTTCGAGGCCGGGTATTTCCGGGCCACGGGCGGGGAGGCGCCCGTGGTGGTGATGGCCTATGGCGCCCCCACTTCAAATGGTGGCGACGATTTCAGTTTCCTCGATCTTCGGCGCGGCGCCTTCGACCTCAGCGACCGCGGCGTCGGCGGCCGTTCCACTCCGGGCCCGATCGATGCCTTCCTCTATACCGAGCGTGGCGTCTATCGCCCCGGCGAGACGGTGCAGGCG
>CAZYGO010000394.1:0-4098 GCA_964647455.1 uncultured Rhizobium sp. | reverse complement strand
CCCATGCCAGCATGGCCGACATCGCCGCCATCCTGGTGGAGGGCAAATCCATCCAGCACAAGCTTACCGCCGCCGAGGGCCTGACCTCGGAGATGATCTGGAAGCTGGTCAAGGCCGATCCCGTGCTGGTGGGCGATGCCGGGGCGGTGCCGCCGGAAGGCACGCTGTTGCCCGAGACCTATCTCTTCACTCGCGGCATGACGCGCCGCGGGCTTCTGGCCCAGATGGCCGCGGCGCAGGTCAAGTTCCTGGACGAGCACTGGCCGGGCCGCAGCCCCGACCTGCCGGTCCAGAGCCGGCAGCAGGCGGTGATCCTGGCCTCGATCGTGGAAAAGGAAACCGCGCTGCCGGACGAGCGCCGCCACATCGCCCAGGTCTTCGTCAACCGGCTGAAAAGCGGGATGCGGTTGCAATCCGATCCCACCATCATCTACGGCATCACCAGGGGCTATCCGCTCGGCCATGGCATCCGCCAGAGCGAGCTGACCGGCGCCACCGCCTACAATACCTATGTGATCGACGGGCTGCCGCCCACGCCCATCGCCAATCCGGGCAAGGATGCGATCCTGGCGGTGCTCAATCCGCCGCCGGGGGGCGATCTCTATTTCGTCGCCGACGGCAAGGGGCGCAGCCTGTTCGCCGCCAGCATGGCCGAACATGCCCGCAACGTGATCGCCTTCCGCGCCGCCGAGCGGCTGAAGCTGCCGCCCGAACTGCCGCCGGTTCCCCTCGACAGCGTGCGCGCCATTCCCAAGCTGCCGCCGGTGGCCAGGCGCCCCGCGCGCCGCTAGCGCGCGCTGGTCTCGCCCGCTAAGTTCCGCCGGTGCCGCCGGAGTCGCCCATGGCCCTTTCCAGCATGACGGGTTTTGCCGAAAGCAGCGGCGGCCATGGCGGCCTTGCCTGGCGCTGGGAAGCCAAGAGCGTCAATGGCCGCGGCCTGGACCTCAGGTTGCGCACGCCGCCGGGACTGGACGGGCTGGAAGCGCCCGCGCGCAAGCTCGCCGCCACCCGCTTCAGCCGCGGCTCGCTGCAACTGTCGCTCATGCTGGAACCGCAGGAAGGCGGGCGCGGCATCCGGATCGACCCGGTGGCGCTGGCCACCGCCGTGCGGCTGGCGCAGGAAATCGCGGCCGAGACCGGGCTGCCGCCGGCGCGGGTGGACGGCATCCTCGCCCTCAAGGGCGTGATCGTGGCCGACGATGCCGCCCCGCCCGACGAAGCGGCGCGGGCGCTGCGCGATGCCGCCATCCTGGAAAGCCTGGCGGCGGCGCTGGACGGGCTGGCGCGCGAGCGGCTGAACGAAGGCGCCAAGCTCCATGCCCTGCTGTCGGCGCAGCTGGACGAGATCGCGGCCCTGGTCGCGGAGGCCGCCACGCTGGCCGCCACCCAGCCAGCCCTGCTGAAGGAGAGGCTGGCGGCGCAGATGCGCGACCTGCTGGCCGCGGGCCTCACCGAGGAGCGTCTCGCCCAGGAAGCGGCGCTGCTGGCGGCACGCGCCGATGTGCGCGAGGAACTGGACCGGCTGGCCGCCCATGTCACCGAGGCCCGCGCCATGCTGGCCGCCGGACAGGGGGTGGGGCGCAAGCTGGATTTCCTGGCCCAGGAATTCAACCGCGAGGCCAACACGCTCTGCTCCAAATCCTCCGACATCCAGCTCACCCGCATCGGCCTTGGCCTGAAGGCGGTGATCGACCAGTTCCGGGAGCAGTCGCAGAATGTCGAATGACAGCATAAAGCGGCGCGGGCTGATGCTGGTGCTGTCCTCGCCCTCCGGCGCGGGCAAGACCACCATCTCGCGCAGGCTTCTGGCGGTGGACGGCAAGATCCAGCTGTCGGTGTCGGCTACCACCCGCGCCATGCGCCCGGGCGAGGAGCATGGCAGGGATTACCATTTCGTCAGCCATGACGAATTCGCGGTGATGGTGTCGCAGGACGCCTTCCTCGAACATGCCCAGGTCTTCGGCAACCGCTATGGCACGCCGCGCGCCCTGGTCGAGGCGGCGCTGGGCGAGGGCATGGACGTGCTGTTCGACATCGACTGGCAGGGTACCCAGCAATTGAAGGAAAGGATGCGCGACGACCTGGTCAGCATCTTCATCCTGCCGCCGTCCCATGCCGAGTTGGAGCGCCGGCTGCGCGCCCGCGCTTCCGACAGCGAGGAGGTGGTGGCCTCCCGCATGGCCAAGGCGGCGGACGAGATCAGCCACTGGCCGGAATATGACTACATCATCGTCAACACCGACATCGACAAGGCGCTATTCGACGTGCAGGCGATCCTGAACGCCGAGCGCCTGAAGCGCACGCGCCAGATCGGGATATCTGAATTCGCGGGGAGGCTGGTCTAGGGCCGCTGCATCGCTGTCATCCCCGGCGAGCGCCGCACAGCGGCGCGAGGGAAGGGGACCCAGCCTGAAAAGACCGGACTCGATTTCGGCGGCCTGGCTTCCCTTCCCCTCGCATGCCGTGCGGCACGCTCGGCCGGGAACGACAACCCCGATCAGTTGGCAAAAGCCCGCGCCAGCGCCGCGAATTGTTCGATCGTCAATTCCTCCGGCCGCTCAGTCGGCGCGATGCCGGCGGCGGCGATCCGGGCTTCGGCATCGGGCGCCAGCGCTTTCAGGCTCTGGCGCAGCATCTTGCGGCGCTGGCCGAAGGCGGCGGCGGTCACCTTTTCCAGATCGGCAAGGGCACAGGGCGCCAGGGGTTCGGCGCGCGGCTCCAGCCGCACCACCGACGAGGTGATCTTGGGCGGCGGCACGAAGGCGCGGGCCGGCACGTCGAAGAGGATTTTCGCCGTGGCGCGCCAGCCCGCCAGCACCGCCAGCCGCCCGTAATGTTCCGTGCCCGGCTTGGCGACGATGCGCTGGGCCACTTCCTTCTGGAACATCAGGGTGCAGCTTTGCCAGAAAGGTGGCCAAGACGGTGCCGTGAGCCAACGCACCAGCAAAGCGGTGCCGACATTGTAGGGCAGGTTGGCGGCGATGCGGGCGCCATCGGGGAACAGCGCGGCTTCGTCGATCGCCATCGCGTCGCCCGCGATCACCTCCAGCCGGCCCGGATAGGCCGCGGCGATTTCGGCCAGCGCCGGCAGGCAGCGGCTGTCGCGTTCCACCGCCACCACCTTTTGCGCGCCCTCCGCCAGCAGGGCACGCGTCAGCCCGCCGGGGCCGGGGCCGACTTCATAGAAGATGCCGCCACCTGATGGCTTGTCCGCCGCGCCATGCGCGGCGAGGGTCGCGCCGGCGGCGCGCGCGATCCGGCCCGTGAGGTTGAGGTCGAGCAGGAAATTCTGCCCCAGCGACTTCTTCGCCGCCAGGTCATGCCTGGCGATAACCTCGCGCAGCGGCGGCAGGCCGTCGCTCACATCGCCCTCCTAGGGAATGAGGGCGGCGTCCATGACGGCGTTGTCGTTGCGTTCCTGCACATTGGCGTCGCGCTTGAGGTCGCGCATGAAGCGCCGCGCCATGGCGGAGATCTGCTCCTGGAACAGCTCGAGCTCGACATCCTCGCGCTTGGGCAGCTCGAAGGCCAGGCGTGGTGGCGGCGGCCTGGGGTCGCAACGTTCGATGATCTCGATGCCGGCGGGCGAGATGAAGGGCGGGGCGACATCGCCCGGCTTGGTGCCGGCCAGCGCCTTCTGCATGTCCTCGCTGACATCGGTGAGCTTGATATAGCCCTGGGTGGCGCTGGGGTTCACCAGCTTGGCGAATTGCAGCTGGTTCATGAAGATCGAACCCTTGAGCTGCGGATCCTGCGCGATCTTCTCCATCATCTCGCAGGAGGTGACGCCGTTCTGGATCTGCAACGCCGTCTTCATGACGTTGTCCTGGATGTTCTTGGGCGTGTCCTGCGCCATCGGCAGCAGCAGCCGGACCAGCGGCAAGGTGCCGGGCGGATAGGTCGGGGGAGCGACTTCGGGCACGCTGACATTGGTGCCCAGGGGCTCGCGCCGTTCCTGCAGGCCGAGCAGGTACCAGCCGCCCTTGGCGCGGATCGGCGGGGAAAGCTCGTTGGCGCGCATCTTGGAGAGGGCGGCGTTGAGCTCGGGGTCGAGCTGGCCGTCATAGACCCAGCCGATATCGCCGCCCGCCGCGGCGG
>CAZYGO010000393.1:0-4286 GCA_964647455.1 uncultured Rhizobium sp. | reverse complement strand
TGGTGGGGCTGGTAGATGCACGACTACAATTCCGTCGGACGCCTGACCTCGCTTTCGCCCGTGACCTGGCAGGATGGCTGGCCGTGGTTCGGCCTGCCCGGCAATCTGGGGCGCACGCCCCGTACCTGGATCAAGCCCGATGCGGGCGCGCCGCAGAAGCCTGCCGCCCCCTATTCCCGCGACGATGCCTTCAAGGGCCCGCTCAATCCGGTCTGGCAATGGAACCATGTGCCGGTTGACACGGCCTGGTCGCTGCGCGAGCGGCCCGGCTATCTGCGCCTGCACATCCAACCGGCCGCGAACCTTTGGAGCGCCCGCAACACGCTGACCCAGCGCGCCATGGGGCCGGCATCCTCGCCCGTCGCGGTGCTGGACACGGCCGGGCTCAAGCCCGGCGACGTGGCGGGCCTTGCGCTCTTCCTGGAAAAATACGCCACGCTGCAGGTCGAGCGCAGCGCCGATGGCCTTTTCCTCGTGCAGCGCGACCTGCAGGCCGACCGCACGGTGCGCCAGCCGCTCGCCGCCCGCCGCGTCTGGCTGAAGGCCGATGCCGACTATCTGAAGGAGAAGGCGCGCTTCAGCTATTCCACCGACGGCAAGCGCTTCACCCCGATCGGCGACGATTTCACCATGGTCTATACCCTCAAGACCTTCCAGGGCGTGCGCTACGCCCTCTTCGCCTACAATAGCAGCGGCGCCCCCGGCGGCTATGCCGATTTCGATTCCTTCACGGTGGACGAGCCTCATCCCCATGGGCTGATGCATGGCATCCCGCTGGGCAAGACCGTCAGCTTCACGTCCTATCAGCCTGAAGCCGGCACGCTCGCCACCGGCCTTGCGGCGGAGATGCGCCAGGGCACGCCGGGGCGCTTCCGGATCGAGGACCGCAAGCTGGGGCGTGTCGCCCTCCACGCGGCGGGCGGCTATGTCACGGTCGCGCCCGACGGCGCCGTCACCCTTGCCGCCGCCGCCCAGGGCCCGGCGCAAGTCTTCCAGTGGAGCGAGACCCCGACCGGCGAGACGGTGCTGATGTCGCTCGCCACCAACCGCTATCTGCGCATCGATCCGGCCAGCGGCACGGTCAGCGCCGACAGCCCCGGACCGCAATCCGACGGCAAGGATGGCGACCGCTTCGTCTGGAACACGGCCGCGCCATGAACAGGGAACCGGCCGCAAGAGACCGTTGAAACCGGAACCTCGTTCCAAATCGGGTCAGGGGCCGAGCTTTTCGTTCCCCTATTCCGGTACCACCCCGGCGGCCACCGTAAACGCACCGGCAACCGCGATTCGCCTATCCTGCCGCGATGGCAGAGCGCGTTCCCGGTTCCCCCGCGAATTGGTCGGAAGCCGCCTCGCCTTCCGGGCTGGGCGAGGCGGAGCGGCTGCTGTTTGCCCATTCCCTGGACGGGATGATGCTCATTCGCGTCGAGCCCGGCCCATCCGGCGAGCATGAATTCCGCATCATGGCGGAAAATCCCGCCGCCATCGCCCGCCTGCGCGGCCTCGGCCAGGCCGAGCATTTCGCCGGCCAGCGCATCGAGGACGCGCTGCCGCCCTGGCTGGCGCGGCAGGCACGCGCCCAATACACGGCTTGCATGGCGACGGCGGAAGCGCGCCGCTACGAAATCACGCAGCCCGGCAGCAGCCATACCCATGAATCGGTCGCCGTGCCGGTCCGCGCGGCGGATCGTCCGGAGATCGGCCACATCGTGGTGACGATGCGCGACGTCGCCGAACGCGCCAACCAGGAACGGGCGCTGAACCGCGCCCTGGCCAAGGCGGAAGAAGCCAATCGCAGCAAGTCGGAATTCTTCGCCTCCATGAGCCATGAGCTGCGCACGCCGCTCAACGCCATTCTCGGCTTTTCCGAAATGATGGGCAAAGGCATCGGCGGCGAGCTTGCCGACCGCCAGCGCGAATATGTCGATCACATCCACAATAGCGGCCAGCACCTGCTGCGGATCATCTCCGACATTCTCGACCTCTCCAAGATCGAGGCCGGCCAGTTCAAGCTGCAGGAAAGCGAAGCCGCCCTGCCGCCGCTGATGGAGATGTGCCTGCAGATGGTGCAGGAACGGGCCAGGCGCAAGGGTCTGCGGATCGTCACCGAGATCGCCGACGAGCTGCCGCTGGCGCTGGTCGATCCGGTGCGCATCAGGCAGATCCTGCTCAACCTGCTTTCCAACGCGATCAAATTCACCGACCAGGGCGCGGTGACGCTGGCGGCTCGCTTTGAACCGGACCGCGGCTTTGTGATCTCCGTCACCGATACCGGCATCGGCATGAGCGCCGCCGATCTGAAGACCGCGCTCGAGCCCTTCGGCCAGGTGGAGGACGCCTATTGCCGCAACCATGACGGCACCGGGTTGGGCCTGCCCATCGCCCGGCACCTGGCGGAACTGCATGGCGGACGCCTGGAGATCGCCAGCAGGAAAGGCGCCGGCACCTGCGTCACCGTCATCCTGCCGCCCAGCCGGGCGATCGCCGCGGCCAAGGTCAAGATCGCCGGCTAGCGGCCTTTCTTCGCCGGACATGCCGCCCTATGGTCGCCGCCTCACAGGGATGGGAACGTGATGAGCGATACGCAGGTCCGGGATCAAATCGGCAGGATATGGAGCCAGGCGCTGGGCAAGCCGGTCGGCGGCGACGACAATTTCTTCGCCCTGGGAGGCCATTCGCTGCTGGGCGTCAAGACCCTGGCCGCCATCCAGGACGGGTTGAAGCTGGATGCCGAACTGGCGCTTTCCGACCTTGTGGAGCATCCCACCCTGGATGAATTCAGCGCCTTCATCGAGCAGACCCTGATGCGCGAGGAAGAAAGCGGGACGATCTAGCCCGCCCTGACCGCAATGGCGGTCACCAGCAGGTCGCCCGCGACCGCCCAGCGGCCTTCCACCTGTCTATCGCCGGCTTCGACCCGCATCGTGCCGCTGCCGGGCATGACGCGGATATCCTGAAAACGCAGCCGCGCCATATCGCACGCCTTGAAGAAGGCCTCCTTGGCGCTGAACAGGAGGATGGCGGCGCCCGGGCGCACCTCCGGTTCCAGGCTTTCGAGCCAGGCTCGCTCCTCGGAAACGAAAAGCCTGCGCTCCACATTTTCCGCCAGGGTGGCGACACGCTCGGCATCGATTCCGATGCCGGAAAATTCCGTGGCATGCGCCACGGCGGCGGCGGCATATCCGCGCGTGTGGGTGATGCTGCCCACGATGCCGGCCGGCCAGGCGGGCGCGCCGTCCGCCCGCCGCAGGATGGCGCCCGCGTCAGCGCCAAGACGCCGCAGCGCGCGGCGGGCACAGGTCCGCCCCAGTGCGAAGTCGCGGCGGCGGCTTTCGCCCGCCCCGGCAACGCAGTGTTCCTCGCCGGGATGGGGCGCGATGGCCAACCCGTCATCATGGCTGTCCGCGGCGCAAGGACCGGGCGGCAGCAGGTTCGCCAGTATTCCCGCTTCGCCGCTCACGCCGGCGCGACCTCGCGATAGACGCAGAACAACGTGTCGGCGAAGGAATTCTGCTCCGCCTCGGTCAGCACCCCGGCGAAGAAATGCAGCGAGCAATCGGCCTTGGGGCCGTAATCCATCACATGCAGGAAGACGGGCGCGCTGCGCCTGGTCCACAGCGCCGGGGGCATCTGCTGCAGGCGGGGCGGCCAGGGCATGGCGGCGGTCCCGTCGGGCTCCCTCTCCCATGCCGCCTTTTCGCGTTCGGTGCCGGCGGAATAATAGTTGAAGACGGCGGGAATGCGGTTGGGAACATCCGGCGGTTCGATGCCGGGCCGCACGCAGTGCGGCGGATAGAAGTGCAAGGCAGGCAGCCGCAGGGAAAGCGCGGCATCGTATTCCTGGGAGATGCGCCGCAGCAGGGTTTCGAAATCCTCCCCGGCAGGCGCATGCACCGACACCGGATCGCCGCAGAACATCAGCCCCACGGTGTTGGCCAGCTCCAGGGTGACGCGCTTGTCGCCCAGGACCCGGACCGCGAAATCCTCGGCGCCGGACCAGCGCGCCAGGGCACGGGAGAAGATCGCCAGGTGAACCGCGAACGCCGTGCTGCGCAATTCCGCCGCCAGCCGCCGCACCGCCTCCAGCACCCGCCGGGGCATGACGAAATTGTTGACGATGCGGATGCCGTTGCCCCATTGGAGCGGGGTTGCGGCTTGCGGCGAGCGCAGCGCGGGGCTGTTCGCATACCAATCCCGCCAATAGGCGATCAGCCGCTCGCCTTCCGGCCTCGCCAGATAGTCGCGCTCGGCGAGCGAGAACTGGTTGTACGGGATCGCCGCGCTGC
>CAZYGO010000392.1:0-2569 GCA_964647455.1 uncultured Rhizobium sp. | reverse complement strand
CGCGATCCTCTTTTACCGCCCCAGCACGTCCTTCATCGTGCGCCCGAGCGCGGCCGGGTGCGGGGCGACGCGGAGGCCGGCGGCTTCCCGCGCGGCGATCATCGAGGCCGCATCGCCCTAGCCGCCGGAGATCACCGCGCCGGCATGGCCCATGGTGCGGCCCTTCGGCGCCGTGCGGCCCGCAATGAAGCCGGCCATCGGCTTCTTCCGGCCGCGCTTGGCCTCGTCGCGCAGGAACTGCGCGGCGTCCTCTTCGGCCGAGCCGCCGATCTCGCCGATCATGATGATCGACTGGGTGGCCTCGTCGGCGAGGAACATCTCGAGCACGTCGATGAACTCGGTGCCCTTGACCGGATCGCCGCCGATGCCGACGGCGGTGGTCTGCCCGAGCCCTTCATTGGTCGTCTGGAACACGGCCTCATAGGTCAGTGTGCCCGAGCGCGAGAGGATGCCGATCGAGCCGCGCTTGAAGATGTTGCCCGGCATGATGCCGATCTTGCACTCGTCCGGCGTCAGCACGCCGGGGCAGTTCGGCCCGATCAGGCGCGATTTGGATTGATCGAGCTTGGCCTTCACGCGCACCATGTCGAGCACCGGGATGCCCTCGGTGACGGTGATGATCAGCGGCACTTCGGCCTCGATCGCCTCCTCGATGGCGGCGGCCGCGCCGGCGGGCGGCACATAGATCACCGTGGCGTCCGCGCCGACCTTCTCCACCGCTTCCTTGACCGTATCGAACACCGGCAGATTGAGGTGCGCGCGCCCGCCCTTCCCCGGGCTCACGCCGCCGACCATTTTCGTGCCGTATGCGATCGCGGCCTCGGAATGAAACGTGCCCTGCTTGCCGGTGAAGCCCTGGCAAATGACTTTGGTGTCTTTGTTGACGAGAATGGACATCGAGCCTGCTAATCCCTGGCGCGGTAGCGAAACAATAAATCCCCCAGCGGCTTAGCGCAGACGGCGCGCAAGTCAAAGCGCAACCCCGCCCGCTTCGGGGCAATCGTGACAGGAAGGTTTCCCTGGGTTAGGTAATCGCAATACATGAGCCCGATTGGGGGGGCGATGAAACGGCTGATGGTTCTGAGCGCCATCGCGCTCGCCGCTTGCGCGACGCCGCAATCGGTCCGGCCGAATGTTTCCGCCGAGGCGGTGCAGGCCGAGACGCTGGCGCAACAGCGCTTCGTGATGGACGAACGCCTGGCCGAAACGCGCCGCGTCGCGCGGATTCACCGGAATTTGAGCCTCGCGAACATCGAATATTGCAAGATCAAGACGAAGAGCATCGGCGTGTTGATCCAGACGCGCGATCAGTACGGAAAAGCATTCCGGCCTGCCGCCGAAGCGGTTGGCCTCACCGACACGCCGACGATTGGCTTCGTGCTCGACAATTCGCCGGCGGCCGCTGCGGGCCTCATGGCCGGCGACAAATTCGTTTCGGTAAACGGAAAGGCGATCAGTGCGAAATCTCGCGGCGCACGCGAAATCGAGAAGACGCTGACGGCCTGGAAGGCCGCAGGGCCGATCCCGCTGACGGTCGATCGCGGCGGACAAATACTGAGTTTCAAACTAACCCCGCAGGATCTGTGCGGCTATCCGATCGCCGTGGTCGAGAGCGACGAGGCGAACGCCTACGCGGACGGCCATTCGATCGTTCTCAATCGGCGCATACTCACGCTCGTCGAAAATGACGATGAACTCGCCTTGGTCATCGGGCATGAGCTTGCGCACAACGCCCTTGGGCACATCGATGCGCGGGAAAAGAATCAAGCGATGGGGATGCTGGCCGGCGCGCTCGTGGATATCGCGGTCGCCGCAGCCGGCGGCGGGGTCGGCAGCGATTTCATGAGACTTGGCGGGCAAATCGGCGCCGGCGCATATTCAAAGGAGTTCGAGGCGGAAGCCGATTATGTCGGGATGTATTTCATCGCCCGCGCCGGCTACCGCCTGGACAATGTCGAAAACATCTGGCGCAGATTCGCGCTCGAATATCCTTCCGGGATCAATTTTGGCGGCGATCACCCAGCGACTCCCGAGCGTTATGTGGCGATCGCCGCTGCGCGAGATGAAATCCGGGCGCTGCAAAGCGCGGGTTTGCCGCTCAAACCCCGCATGAAAGGCGATGGAACGATCGACGCGGTCGCTAAAACCGCCCCGGCCGCCGCCCCGCCCCAGCCGACCGATCCGCCGCCGGCGGAGCCCGCAGGTGAAGCGGCTTCCGCGCCGCCGGTTGCCCTGAAACCCTAGCTTTCTATAAGCAGCGCGCGGGAGGCCGATGCGATGGAGAAAGACCGCGTTCTGGCGTTCAGCGACGGCGTGATCGCGATCATCATCACGATCATGGTGCTCGAATTGCGCCCGCCGCACGAGGCGAGCCTGGCCGCGCTCGCGGGGCTGACGCCAGTGTTCCTCTCCTACGTGCTGAGCTTCGTCTATGTCGCGATTTATTGGAACAATCACCACCACATGATGGCCGCCGTCACGCGCGTGGACGGCGCCGTGCTATGGGCGAACATGCATTTGCTATTCTGGCTGTCGCTGACGCCGTTCGCCACCGCCTGGATGGGCGAAG
>CAZYGO010000391.1:0-4039 GCA_964647455.1 uncultured Rhizobium sp. | reverse complement strand
GCGGAGGTCGACGTTGCCGAGCTCGTAGAGGAGCCCCTCGACGCAGGCGCCCTTGGCGCGCACCACGCTGGCCACCGCGCCGCCCCAGCGGTGGCTGAAGCCGCCGAAGACCAGCGCGTAGTTCGGCAGCGTCGCTCGCCCGAGCACGCGCGCGTCCGCGCAGCGCTCACGCATCTGCGCGTCGTCGAGGTTCGAGCCGTAGGCGAAGTAGAGCACCGGGTTCATCTTCTCATCTCGCTTCGGGCAGTCGCCCGTCGTCGTCATGCATCGCCTCTGTTCCCCATCGAGTCCAGCGCCGGCTCGCGGTCCGGCGCTGGTGCGTCGGCGCCGGTCACGCTGCGCGGGCATCACCGACCTCCTCGCTCTCCGTCGCGGGCTGCGTGTCCATCGCCGGGCGGCGGTCGCGGCGCTCGCCCTTCCAGGCCGCCGAGCCCGCGAGCTTCTTCGTGAGGTGCAGGCGCGCGGTCTTGAACTCGTCGCCAATCAGCCCGAGGTGCAGGAGCACCACCCGGAAGTCGTACTTCGCGGTGGCGGGGTTGAACTCGCGGCGCTTGCTCGACGCGGCCTTCGAGGAGAGCGCCTTCGCAGCCATTGCGAGGACGAGCTGCACGTAGGCCTTCACCTCGCCGGCGTGCAGCGTGCCGTTGAAGTAGCGGAACTCCAACGTGCCCCTGAAGAAGAGGCTGTTGAGGTTCAGCCCGCGGTAGCGGCTGCTGTGATAGCGACTCGGCGTCTCGCCGCTGCGCCCGTACCAGGCGTCGCGCACGTCGCTCATCGTCTTGGGGCGTCGCGCCTCGAGCGCCTCGATGAAGCGGGCTTCGATCGGGCGGCAGTAGCGCGCGAGGCGCTGCTCGCTGACGCCGAGCGCGTGCTCGAGGAGGCGCTCCTGCTTGTGAACCAGCTTGACCAGGTTCACCACGCTCTTAGCGTCGAAGCGCTCCGCTCCGACGTGGATGTGGATGCCCGTCGAGTGGTCGGTCCTCGCGCCCGCCGTGCGCACCGCGCGGATGATATTCTGCAACTCCTCGATGTCGTCGTAGCCGAGGACCGGCGAGACGATCTCGCCGCTGTTCTCGCCGCCGCTCAGCGAACCGTCCGGCACGACCTTCCAGGTGCGCCCGCTCGCGGTGGTGATGCGCACGTCCCGGTAGTCGTTCGAGATGGTGCCGCCCACCACGCTGTGGATGGCCTCGGCGAGCTTCGTCCGGCTCAGGCCCACCGTCTCGATCTCGATCCCGAATCGCAGCGTCTTCATCGTCGTCGTCCTCGCGTTTCGCGCGGGGCCCAGTGCCCGTCGCGTGAGGACATACAGGCTTCCGTTCGCGCCCCTAGCAAGGCCGAACACGTTGATTTCGCGTGTGTTTTCAGGCCGTTGGAATAGCCGCGAGGTTCCGCGGACATGGGGCGTCGGAGGCGGTTGTAGGCCTGCCGACGCCCCGCCGATTCCGCCGCGTTCACGCGCCCGTGGTGCCCGCGGTCGTGAAGAGCGCGGCCGCGTCGCGCGCGCCGAGATGCGCGAGGTAGTGGCCGATGGCGCCCCGGAAGAACTCCATGCGGTTCTTGATGCCCTTCGCGCGCCAGGCGTCGTCCATCTTGTCGGCGACGTCCGCCTCGAGCCGCAGCGGAAGGATCTTCACATCGAGCGGCTCGCCGTCGCGCGCGCGGGTCTTCCGCGGCCCGACGTTGATGCGGCCCTTCTCGGCCTCGCGGATCTTCCAGATGAGGTAGCGGCGGTCGTCGCTGCCCGTCGAGCGACCGACGACCTCGAGGTACTTCGTCTGCAGCTCCTCGATTGTCATCGACGCGAACCGACCGCGCGGCTTCGGCGGTGTGCTCTCGGCGAGCGTCGTCTCGGGCTCGGGCACCGGCGTCGCGCGCGCGCTGGTGCGCGTCGGGCGCTGCGGCTCCTCGGCGGGCGCCGGCTCGACGGCGCGCGCGACCAGCGCCTCCTCGATGCGCCGGACGAGGAACTTCTTGTTCGGGCTCTTGGTGGTCTCGCCCGTCGCTTCTTTGAAGCGCTCCCACAGCGCCAGCAGCCCGAGGGCTGCGAGGTTTTCCTTCTTGGTCTTCGCGTTCGTGGTCTTGGTCTTTTTGCTCATCACGGCTTCCTTGTAGACCTCGCTGACCAAGCAGAAATCATGCTGCCCCGCGTAGCGGGGTTGGGCGAGGTCTCTCAGAGGTTGTTCTGGGACGCGACGACCTGGCGCACGATCAGCCCCGACGCGGCAGCGCATCCCGCTTGGCGAACGTCATCCCTTCTTCAGGGTTCGAGCGGTACGCTGTGACGCTTCTCGGAAGGCATGAAGCCCGAGCGACGCCTATGTCGCTGCGCCTGCGCCCTTCGGCAACCAGATCCAACCCTCCGCCATTTCAGCGCTCGCCCCAGGGGCCTCCAGTCGTTCCAGTTGGCCTCGGTGGAGCAGCGCCACTGCCGCGCAGGTGATCGCATCGCGTACGTCTGTCTGCCAGGAGGCGCTCCGGGACTGCGCCTCACGTTCTAACACGTCGGCATGCAACTGCGCCGTCAGGCGCGCCAGCTCGACGTTCGCGACTGCGGCAGCCGGATAGGTCTCGATCGCTGTCGACGCGCCATTGGCCCAGACACCAACGCCAGCGGGAGCCAGCTCTGCCCGGCGCAGGAAGTGAATGCCCTTGGTGCTTTGGCTCCCGATCATGTCGCGCACCACCGAAAGTGGACGCTGCTCTCGGCCGAACAGCGCCAACTCCTGCGCGCGGAACAGGTATGGATTCTGGTCGGCCTTGGCCGGGACGTCGACGGATGTCCCGGCCGTCACGAGCTCGACCACGGTGCGCGGCCACGCAAGCGGCGTGTCGAGCGCGATCGTGACGTGCATCGCCTCATCAAGGCCGACTTCGGCTCGTCGAAGCAATGCGCCAACGAGGCCGCGGCCCTTGTGCTCCAGGAGGATATCGCGAAGGTTCCCACGCCAGGGAATGCCGATTAGCACGGGACCCGAAGCGCCCATCTCGAGTGCGCACAGCGCGTCGCGACTCTCTCGGTTCCGATCGCAGTTCCAGGCGCCGACGTCCCAGCCGAGGAAGAGGTCGCTCATTGTGAGACCGCTACGCAGACGCGAAAAGCGCAGCGAAGTCGGCCGCTTTCATGCCAAACAACGCGAGCGCTCGTTCATGGACCGCCTTTGTGCGCTCCTCAAGCATCGCCAGGAATTGGCCGGGCTCCAAAAGGTGCCAGCTCAACAGGCGTTCCTTCAAGTCGTCATCCGTGTAGGCTGCCTGCTCGCCGGGCTTCCTGAACCACTCGTGCGGGGCCGTGTCAGACTTGTTGAGATTGTCCGTGCCTCGCAGGAAATGGAAGTTCGCGTAGTGGTTCGTCTTGTCTGGCGGCGTGCCAGCCTTCTCCAAACTCGCGCGCGGGAAAATGTGATCGCGCTGGAGGTTCTCCGGATTGTTGTCGAGCGTCACGCCGCCGTGCGCGATGTTGAGCGCGAGATCGAGGTGCCTCGAAAGAAGCAGCTCAAGGGAATTGATGCCGTAATGGCTCGCGACCAACCGCGCGAGCTTTTCCACCGGGAACGGCTTCCCCTTCACGCACTCCCTACGTGCGAAGGCGCCCATGCGGGCCTCCGCCCCCGCGAACACGCCGCTCATCAATGCGAGGTACACCGCAACGACGAGCCGCCGCTTCTCCGCGTCGCTAGGCGTGGGGTTCGCCACGAGGTATGCAACCAGCGGCAGGAGCGAGTTGTGACCACCTCGAAAAAACCGCTCCGAAGTGATCTTGCAGTTGTCCATCAGCAATAGAGTGAGCGACTGCCACGCGCTCTGAACCGCGGGCAGCAGTTCAGGTAGATCAGTCGCTAGCACCTCGATCCTCTCGCGATCGGCGACGAGCCTGTCAAAGCGCGTCTCCGAGCCCTTGGCGAGGAGCAGGCTCTTGAGCAGGTCGTCGCGAGTGATGTTGAACGGCCGCGCCGCGTTGATCTCCTTGACCGCCCGGTAGAGTTCGGGCTGCACATCGTTCCACTTGAGATCCAATAGGCTCATCAAGAGATCCGAC
>CAZYGO010000390.1:0-3375 GCA_964647455.1 uncultured Rhizobium sp. | reverse complement strand
CTCAATACCGTGGTGGCGGTGCGCGACAAGGTCGTGCAGGCCTACCAGTCCATCATGAACATGCCCATCTGAGGCCGCATCACCATGAATCCCGCCGACGCAATCGACTTTGCCCGCTCCGCCATCCTGGTCCTGCTGGAGATCATCGCGCCCGCCATGATCACCGCCCTGGTTGTCGGCCTGGTGATCGGCCTGCTCCAGGCCCTGACCCAGATCCAGGAACAGACCCTGGTCTTCATCCCCAAGATCGTAGCTGTCTTCGTCGTGCTGCTGATCGCGCTGCCCTTTGCCGGCGCGGCGATGAGCGGGCTGATGACCGACATCGCCAACAGGATCGCGGCCTACTAGCGTCCATGCATATTCACCTGCCCGACCTGTCCGGCATTGTTCTGGTCTACCTGCTGGTGTTCGCCCGGGTCGGCGCCATGGTGATGCTGCTGCCCAATATCGGCGAGGCCGGCATCCCCTCCCGCGTGCGCCTGCTGCTGGCCGTCGCCATTTCCTTCTGCCTGGCGCCGGGCGTCGCCCCCGCCTATCACGATGTCAGCCCCGCCACCTCTGTGGCGCTCACCATCCTGATCGCCCAGGAGGTAACGGTCGGCATCCTGATCGGCGCCATGGCCCGCATCATCATGAGCGCCCTCAACGTCGCGGGCTATCTCATCGCCACCCAGACGGGCCTGGCCTATGCCCAGACGCTGGACCCGACGCAGAACACGCAAGGCGCCACGATGGGCAACTTCCTGTCGCTGCTGGGCACGCTGATGGTCTTCCTCACCAACCTGCATCACCTGGCGATCGGCGCCATCGCCGGCAGCTACAAGATGCTGCCGCCTGGCGGGCGCCTGCCCATGGGCGACATGGCGCAGCTCACGGTCAACCTCGTCTCCGCCTCCTTCGCGCTGGGTTTCCAGCTGGCCGCGCCCTTCCTGGTCTTCGGCTTCGCGGTCTATGCGGGCCTGGGCATCCTGGCGCGGCTGATGCCGCAACTGCAGATCTTCTTCGTCGCCGTGCCGATCAACATCGCCTGCGGCTTTCTCATCTTCCTGGCGATGCTGGGCGCGATGATGACCATCTTCCTGAATTTCTACGCCGCGCAGCTGGCGGTCTTCCTGTGAGCGCGCTTCGCAAGCCGCTCCGGACGGATCGGCCGGCGGGAGCGCAGGCCTCGCTCTGTCCGGCCGGGCGGCCCTAAGACATGGCGGACGATCGCGACGAATCCCAGCAAACCGAACAGCCGACACAGAAACGGCTCGACCAGGCGCGCGAGCAGGGCGATGTCGTCAAATCGGCGGAAGTCTCCACCCTGGTGCTGCTGGCCGGCGGTACGATGGCGCTGGCCATGTTCGGCAAGACCAGCATGACCGGCGTGGCCCGGCTGCTGCAGTCCTTCCTGGAACAGCCGGAGACGATGGCGGTGGATGGCGCGGGCCTCATCGCCCTGATGCGCGGGCTTCTTTTGCAGCTTGCCCTGGTGCTGGGGCCGCTGTTCGGCGTGCTGGTGCTGGCGGCGGTGGCCGGCCATGTGCTGCAGAGCCGCCCCGGCTTCACCCCGTCGCGGCTGGCGCCCGATCTTTCCAAGATTTCCCCGCTTTCCGGCTTCAAGCGCCTGTTCGGACTGGACGGATGGATGAACCTGCTCAAGGGGCTGCTCAAGATCGCCATTGTCGGCGTCGCGGTGTGGACCCAGGTGTGGCCGGCGCGCGGCATGCTGGAAGGCATTCTCGGCCAGTCGCCGGGCGGCGTCGTCGCCGACATGGGCCATCTGCTGTTCAAGGTCCTGATGGCGGCGCTGGGCGCGCTGGCGGTGATCGCTGTGGCCGACTACTTCCTGCAACACATGCAGTTCATGAAGCGCAACCGCATGTCCAAGCAGGAGATCAAGGAAGAATACCGCCAGAATGAAGGCGACCCGCACATCAAGGCGAAGATCCGCCAGCTGCGGCAGGAAAAGTCGCGCCGGCGCATGATGGCGAAAGTGCCGGAGGCGACGGTGGTGCTGATGAACCCGACCCACTATGCCGTGGCGCTGCAATATGAGAGCGGCAAGATGGCGGCGCCGATCTGCGTCGCCAAGGGCGTGGACGCGCTGGCGCTCAAGATCCGTGCCGTCGCCGAGGATCACGACGTGCCGGTGGTGGAGAATCCGCCCCTGGCGCGCGCGCTGCATGCCTCGGTCGAGATCGACGAGCCGGTGCCGCCGGAACACTACAAGGCCGTGGCCCAGGTCATCGGTTATGTCCTTCGGCTGCAGGGCAAGATCAAGCCGAACTAAGCACGGGCTTAATGGCGCGAGCCCGGCAGCGGAGCCGCCGGGCGCCCCTCCGCCAGGGCACAGCCCCGCCTCCCCTTCGTGCGCGAAGCGCACAGGAAGGGGAGGTGCCCGTAGCCCGCCAGGCGCGAAGCGCCGATCAAGCGGGCGAAGGGCGGAGGGGTTGAGAAAAAGAACACCGTTAACGAATCATTCAAAGCCATGAATCCCCGAGTCAGGAACGGGGAAAATTTCTTAACAAAAACAACAATTTGTGGCCGGAAAGGATTGGTTAACCAAATCCTGTAGAGTGCGTCCAATGGACGCCAGCCCCTCGCTCTCCCAAGCCCCGGTCGGCCTGCCTTTCGGCGGCTGGCGCTGGGCTGCGCTCGGCGCCTTCGCCGTGGCGCTGGCGGCGGCGGGCCTGGCCATGACGCAGCCGGCCCTGGCGGGCTGGGCGGGCTATGCCCTGCTGGCCGGGATCGCCGCGCTGGCGGTGCTGTTCCTGGTCGCGGTGTGGCCGCGCCAGGGGCGTGGCATGGAAGCGGCGCGCCGCATCGCCGAGGCGGCGGGCAAGGCCAATGTCGCCTGGGTGATCACCGGCGAGGGCGGCGCGGTCATCGACTGCAACCAGGTCTATCGCCGCATGGCCGGCGTGAAGGACCATGAAACCGCGCCGCCGCCCGAACTGGCGCTGGCGGGCGAGCCCTCGGCCGCCGTGCTCTATCGCCTGTCGCGCGATGCCGGCGAAGGCCGCGCCCGCGAGGAGAGTTTCCAGGTGATGCCGGGGCTGGAGATCATCGCCGCGGTGCGGCCGCTGGCGAACGGCCAGGCCGCCTGGTGGTTCGTGCCGCGCCTGGCGGCGCGCAGCGACATGCCGGCGCGTCCCGACCTCACCACCGCCGCACCGGCGCCGGCGGCGCCCCAGGCGCAGCCCCTGGCGGCGGCGGCGCCCGCCATTTCGGCGCCGGCGGCCGACGATCTTTTCCGCGACGCGCCGATGGGCGTGGCCTTTGCCGATGCCGACGGCGTCATCCTGGAAGCCAATAAGGCCTTCACCCACTTCTTCGGCGGCGCCGCGCTCAAGGGCCGGGCCCTCAGCTATCTGGTCGCCGCCGCCGACC
>CAZYGO010000389.1:0-3221 GCA_964647455.1 uncultured Rhizobium sp. | reverse complement strand
ATCTCCTTGAAGGTTGCCATGAACGCCTCGGCAAAGCCTACAGGCACAGTGTGCGCCCTTCCCGCGGCGGAATAAACGCGTCGCTTTGTCAGGCCGCGCGGGCACTGACATGTTTGCGCGCCCATGGGTTGAAATGCGGATTCCATTTCGTGACGTCACAAGATTGAATCCTGACAGGTTTGTGTCGCCGGCAAACCGCCGCCAATCTTTCGCCGAAACGACGGCAACCCATCACGGAAATTCAATGCTGCACTGCTCCCTTGCAAATGCCGCGGGCGTCCCGCGGCGAAGCAAACGGGGGTTTCCATGTCACGTCGATTCCGCAAATTCATCATGCTGGGCGCGTCCGCCGCCGCGCTCGGCCTTGTGCTGCAGCAGGGCGCACAAGCCCAATCCACCGGCACCCAGGCCCTGGAATCGGTCGAGACCATCAATGTCAGCGCCAATTCCGGCGTCGGCGGCGGCGTGATGAAGCCGATCGAGGTGCCCAAGGAACGCGCCACCATCTCCCAGGAATTCATCAACACCCAGACCGCCGGCCAGACGGTGTTCGAGTCGCTGAACGTGGTGCCCGGCTTCAACTTCACCAACAACGACGCCTATGGCAACAGCGGCGGCGATGTCCGTCTGCACGGCTTCGACGGCAACCGCATTTCCTTCACCTGGGACGGCATGCCGCTCAACGACACCGGCAACTATGCCATCTACACCAACCAGGTGGCGGATGCCGAAATCCTCGGCCTGGCCTCGGTCAATCAGGGCTCCACCGACGCCGACAGCCCCACCGCGGCGGCCACCGGCGGCGTCATCGCGCTGCAGACATCGCGCCCGCTGGACACGTTCGGCATCCTGACCGACGGTTCGGTCGGCAGCTTCAACCGCGTGCGCCTGTTCGGCCGCATCGATACCGGCGCCTTCGGGCCCTGGGGCACCACCGCTTTCGTTTCCGGCTCCTATACCGACTATGAGAAGTGGAAGGGGCCCGGCAAGCTGCACAAGCTGCAGTTCAATGGCGAGGCCTATCAGGATCTGGGCGCCGTCGGCTGGGTGATGCTGGCCGTGCACTGGAACTCCAACCGCAACAATTTCTACAACACGGTCTCGTTCCTGCCCGTCAACGCCAGCAATTTCACCGCCACCGGCGGCATCGCGGCGCCCTGCACCTCCTCCACGCCCGGCTGCGTCGCCTTCACCGCGCCCAATGTCGCGCTGGATTCGAATGGCGATTATGTCGGCGTCGGCTCGCCCAACCCCACCGTGTTCGCCCAGGCCGGCCAGGGCTATGGCCTGAAGTTCGACTATTTCGCCAGCTGCACCCCCACCGCCGGCGTCACCGGAACCGCCCAGGGCGTCGCCAGCTGCGGCTCGAACTTCTACAAGGTGCGCATCAACCCCTCCGACACCGGCAATGTCCGCATCGCCTCGCTGATCAACCTCAGCGACAGCCTGAAGCTGACCTTCGACCCCAGCCTGCAATATGTGCTGGCCAATGGCGGCGGCACCACGACGCTCTATGAGGGCGAAAACCGCATTCGCGGCAACACCACCGCCTCGCAATCGCTCAATGGCGATGGCGACACGCTGGACACCGTGCTGGTCTATTCGCCCAGCAACACCAACACCATCCGCTACGGGCTCAACACCTCGCTGCTGTGGCTGCTGAACGACACCAACACCTTCCAGCTGGGCTACACCCTGGATTACGGCCTGCATCGCCAAACCGGCCAGATGGCCTATCTCGACGCCAATGGCGCGCCGTTCGACGTCTTTGGCGGCTACAAGGACAAGACCGACCGCGTCCTTTCGGCCGACGGCACCCCGATCCGCAGCCGCGACCGCCGCAGCCGGGCCATCCTCAACCAGATCGCCTTCGCCTATGACGGCCATTTCCTCAACGACACGATCACGGTGGACGCCGCGGTGCGCGCGCCCTTCCTGGAACGCGACCTCAACAATCTATGCTATGAGATGGTTGCCGGTTCCGGCGGCCCGGGCATCGGCTTCCCCTATTGCACCTCCGCCGCCCCGGTTTCGACCAACGCCGCCAACAACACCGTGACCCTGGGCGGCAACTACAACAGCAGCTCCGCCACCCTTGCCAGCGCGCTCTTCGTCGCCCCGGCCAAGAAGGTGGTGAAGTACAACCGGGTGCTGCCCAATCTCGGCATCTCCTGGAAGCCCTTCGGCCCCGAGCACCTGATCTATGCCGCCTTCGCCTCCAGCCTGTCGGCGCCGCGCACCGACAACCTCTATAATGGCGGCAACAACGGCAAGTGCACCAACGCCTCCGGCGTGCTGGTTCCCACCCAGGCGGGCTGCGTCTTCTCCAGCTTCTCGACCGTGAAGCCGGAAACCTCGCAGACCCTGTCGGGCGGCTATCGCTACAATGCCGACATCGCCACCGTCTCGCTGGACGTCTATACCTCGCAGTTCAAGAACCGCATCGTCACCACCTTCGACGCGGACCAGGGCATCAGCGTCGATCGCAACATCGGCAATGTGAACCTGACCGGCGTGGACCTGGCGGTGAACCTGTTCCCGATGGATGGGCTGGCGCTCTATTCCGGCGCGTCCTACGAGCACACCAAGGTGCAGCCTTCGGCCCTCTCCACCATCCGCCTCAGCGCCACCGGCGCCTCGATCGCGCTGGCCGGCAAGGAGCTGGTGGAAACCCCCAACTGGACCTTCAACCAGCGCATCCAGTACAAGGTCTATGGCTTCACCTTCGGCTTCGGCTACAAGTTCTACGGCCGGACCTTCGCCACCGACGACAACAGCTTCAAGCTGCCGGGCTATACCCTCTTCAATGCCGATATCGCCTACGACCTGGCCAATCTGGGCTGGAAGGGCGCCTCGATCCGCCTCAACGGCCAGAACCTGTTCGACAAGAAGTACCTGACCGACCGCACCACCCGCACCTGCTTCACCTATATCGCGCCGACCACGGCGGGGTGCACCAGCGCGCCGTTCTTCAATGTCGGCTCGCCCCGTTCGATCGACGCCACGCTGCGGGTGGCGCTCTGACGCAACCCGTCGCCGTGAAGGCGGCCAGGAGCGATCCTGGCCGCTTTTGCATCCGGCAACACAGACGCCGGCGTTCCGGCCCGAAGGTTTCGCCATGCGCCCCTTGATGCCTTCCTGCCTCGTCCTTGCCCTGAGCCTTGCCGCCGGCCCGGCGCTGGCCTGGGGTTCGGACGGCCACCGCCTGATCGGCGCGCTGG
>CAZYGO010000388.1:0-6829 GCA_964647455.1 uncultured Rhizobium sp. | reverse complement strand
CGCCCGCACCCCGGTGGAGCGGCTCTATCTGTGCGGCGAGGAAGCCGAGCCGGTTCCCGCGATCTCCGGTCGGGCCGGCCGCTTCGCCGCCCATTTCGCCGAACGGGACCTGAAATAGCCGCCGCTACTTTTTCGGCTCCGGCGCGGGCGCAACGCCCGCGCGCAGCTCGGTCCATGCCTCGACGATTTTTTCCTTGTTCTTGAGGCGCTGCTGGAACGTGCCGCTCTTGAGGAAGCTCTCGACGTCGCGGCCCAGATGCAGGGTCTCGAACACCTTGTCCGGTACGGCGCTCAAAGCCTGCTCATTGGCCGGTTCATCGCCGACTTTCTCGATGGTGTAGCGCGAGGCCTCGTCGCTGATGGACGAGTCGATCAGCGCCAGCGCCTTGGCCTCGTCGGCGGGGTCCTTGTGCATGACCAGGCCGCAGACATAGGTGAACATGCCGCCCGGCGGCTCGAGATAGGCCACCTTCTTGCTCTCGCGGTTGAGGCTGGCAAAGGTGGTGCGCCAGCTCATCGCCGCCACCAGCTCGCCCGAGGCCAGGCCCTGTGCCAGCGCCGTGTCGTCGGAGGAGACGAAGCGCAACTGTGGCATCAGCTCTTTCAGCTTGGCCTGGACCTTCGCCCAGCCGGTATCGTCCATGGTGTAGGCGTCGACCCCGATCATCCTGGCGATGAAGGGGATGGTGTCGTCCACGCCGTCCAGTACCGAAACGCGGCCCTTGTATTTGGGGTCGAAAAGGATGTCCCAGCTTTGCGAGCTGGCATATTCCGGCGCCAAGTCGGTGCGGATGGTCAGCGAGGTGTTGCCCCAATAATGCGGCACGAACCAGACCTTGCCGTTGCCGGCATCGATGCCCGGCAGGTGGCGCAGCGTCGCCGACAGCTTGTTCCAGTTCTTGAGCCTGGCGGTGTCGATCGGCTGGATCAGGCCGGCTTCCTGCCAGCGCGGAAATTCATAGTAGCAGGGCCCCATCACATCGGGCTTGAAGCCGCCCTTCATCTTGGCGAAGGCTTCGTCCTCGTCGGCGAAGATGACGGTGTTGGGCTTCTCGTTATAGGTCTTGACGTATTCCGCCAGGAAAGGGGCGTCGACATAGTCCTCCCACTGGAACAGCGTCGGCGGGCCCGCCTTCTTGCCCTGGCCGCACGCCGCCAGTGCCAGCACGCCCAGCAGCAGAAAAGATTTGCGCATCGCCATCCCCGGGGAAGAAACCCGCACAAAGGCTAGCGGCAGCGGCGATTTCCGATCAAGCCGTCAGATCACCACAGGGAGAAGCGGCTGGCGCCGGGCGGGCCGCCAAAGCCGAAATTGACGCTGATGCCGGCGGTGGTGTCGCCGCCCAGTTCGCCCTGAAGCAGCGAGACGTTGGTGTGGCGGGCGCCCAGTTCGATCGCCAGGCCGGGCGTCGGCATGATCCGGATGCTGCCGCCATAAAGGCCGCCGCCTTTCTTGGTATAGCGGTCATAGACATAGCCGCCAAAGGCGTCGAGCCAGAGCTGGTCCCACAGGGACATGGAGAGCGAGGCCGTGCCGGCATGGGTTTCCATGTTGCGGATGGAGAGCGGCACATACGGGCTGGGGGCGCTGCCGGTGAAACTGTCATAGCGCAGCCGGTATTCGCCCTGGCCGTCATAGGCGATGCCGGCGAAGAGGTTGGGCACCAATTCGGCATCCCAGCGCAGATTGGCGTTCCAGCCCGCGGTCTGCGCCACATTGTGGTGGCCAGAGAAGCTGTAATTGTCGAAGCGCGCGGTCAGGCTGCCCCACAGGCCATAGCCGAGACGCTGTGCCGTGCTGAGGGAGACTTCGTCGCGGACACCCTTGTCGAGCAGGGCTTCGGGGGTGTCGAGATCGGCGGCATGGTAGATCAGGCTGGCGGAGAAAAAGCCGTTCGGGGTGCCGCTGAAGGCGGAGAGCTTGCCACCCGCGGTGCTGGCCCCCGCCAGGCCTTGCAGGCTGATCTCGCTGTTGGCGTCCAACGCAAAGCCCAGGCCGGCCGAGCCGCTGATCCGGTTGAGCTTGGTGGTGGCGGCGAATGTGCCGGTGGCGGTGCGGACGTTGCTGCCTTCGGCGTCGGTGTCATAGATGCTGCCCAGCAGCGAAACGCCGCCCCCGAGCGCCACCCGGAAGGAGCCATGGGCATTGGTGACACGGTCGCCATTATGGAAGCTGCGATACTCCACCCCGGCGTCGACGCCGGAGTCGGCGCGCATGGCGGCGCGCTGATAGGCGTCGGCCCAGACCGGATCGTTACGGTTCACGGCATAACGCAAGCCGTAATAATTGCGCGCCGCCCCATAGGCCTCATAGGGCGCGAAGGGAATGGGCGGCTGCGCCTGGCCTTGCGGTCCTGGCGGCGGCGCCGGCGGATAAGGCTGCTGTGGCGGCGGCGGATACGGTTGCTGCGGATAGGGGGCGCCGCCCTGTGCTGCCGGTGCGGCCTGGTAGGGCGCAGGCTGGAATGGCGCGGCCTGCGGTGCCGGTCCCCGCGGCTCGAGCCGGAGCGAGAAGCCGTCAATTTCCGGGCGCGTGAGAAAGGTGACCGGCCTGGTGGCGCGGATGACGCCATTGTCGTAGCTGGAATAGGCCATGGCGATCCAGCCAGGCAGGGCGCCGTTCAGCCGGTCGAAAATGGCGGGATCGATCGGCTGGTTGAAGTCCAGCGCCAGGGCGTTCTGGCTGTCGTCGGCACGCACGCTTTTCAGCGGCACGCCGTGGAAGCGCAGCTCCAGCGCATTGCCGTTGCCGGTGACTTCAAAGCCGGGGCCGTTCTGGCCGCTGGCGGAAGAAGCAAGGAAGAGCAGGGCGCCGGCCAGCGCCGTCCCTGCGATACTCCCCCGACCCGTCATGCGCGACGCCCGCCTTGCCAGGGATGGGCCGTCCGGAAGTGGCGGCAACGCCCTGATTCGTTTGGGGGATTATGGGCTTTCGGGAGTCCGGGCGAAATAACCAGCCTGACGAATCGGCTCTAGGCGCCGCGCATCTTGCTCGCAATCTCGAAAAGGTTGGGCGAAATGCCGGGCAGGGCGGTAATCCGCTCCAGTTCGGCCTGCATCAGGGCCTGGCGCCCCGAATCATAACGCCGCCAGCTTTCGAAGCTGCCCGCCAGCCGCGCCGCCACCTGGGGGTTGATGGGATCGAGGGTGCGGATGACTTCGCCCACCAGGGCATAGCCGCTTCCGTCCGCGCCATGGAAACGCAGATGGTTGACGCTGAAGGCGCCGATCAGGGCGCGCACCCGGTTGGGATTGCGGATGTCGAAGGCCGGGTGCTTCATCAGTTCACGCACCGCCAGCACGGTCTCCGGCAGCAGCGAGCCGGCCTGCAGGCCCTTCCACTTGTCCAGCACCCGCGGGTCGCCCCGGAAGCGGGCATGGAAATGGGTGAAGGCGGCATCGCGGCGCGAGGACTCCATCCGCGTCAGCGCCGCCAGCCCGGCGATCATGTCGGTCATGTTCGTCGCCGTGCGGTAATGGGCATCGGCCAGCCCCGCCGCGGCTTCGTCATCGGCGGCGGTCAGGTAGCGCAGACAGGCATTGCGCAGTGCCCGCCGGCCGGCCGAACGGGCGTCCGGGCTGTAATGGCCCCCTTCGCCGGCCGTCGCTTCATAGAGCTCGGCAAAGCGCGGCCCGTGGGCGGCGGCGATGGCCCGCACCAGCGCCATGCGGGCGGCATGGATGGCGTCCGGATCCACCGGCGCGCGCTTGGCCGCCAGCTCGCTTTCGGTCGGCGGCATCAGCATCTGGGCGGCGAAGGCCGGGTCCTCCATCGCCCTGTCCAGCACATCGCCAATGGCGGCGATGTAGTCGACGCTGGCGCCGCTGAGACCGGGCACGGCCACGTCCAGCATGATTTCCGCCGCGAGAATCTGGCCGGCCTCCCAGCGGTTGAACTGGTCGGTGTCCTTGCCCATCAGCACGGCGCGTTCGCGGCGGCTGAGCGCGGTGTGGAAAATGGCGGGTGCGGAAAAATCCCGTCCCAGGGACAGCAACGGTTCTTCATCTATGCCCGTGAAGACAAAACGCTGATGCGCCTTCGTCAATTCCAGCACCCGTGTCTGCGGGCCGGCGTCATTCTCCCCATCCAAGGTCAGCGGCAGCGCCGTGCCGGAAACGCCGATCAGCCCCATGCGCACGGGAATGTGCAGCGGCAGCTTTTCCGGCTGGCCAGGTGTCGGCTTCAATGTCTGGGTGAGGTCGAGCGTGTAGGTCCGTGCCTGCGCGTCATAGGCCCCGCGCGCCTCCACCACCGGCGTGCCGGCCTGGGTGTACCAGCGGCGGAACTGGGAAAGGTCGCGGCCGCAGGCATCCTCGAAACACTTCACCCAATTTTCGATGGTGGTGGCTTCGCCGTCATGGCGCTCGAAATAAAGGTCGGCCGCCGCCCGGTAGCCCTCGTTGCCCACCAGAGTCTTGAGCATGCCGATGACTTCGGAGCCCTTCTCATAGACGGTCGAGGTGTAGAAATTGTTGATCTCGATATAGCTGGCGGGCTGCACTGGATGCGCCAGCGGCCCGGCATCCTCCGGAAACTGGCGCGCCCGCAGCGCCCGCACATCCTGAATGCGCTGCACGCCATGGCTGCGCATGTCGCCGGAAAAGCTCTGGTCGCGGAAAACCGTCAGGCCTTCCTTCAGCGAAAGCTGGAACCAGTCGCGGCAGGTGACGCGGTCGCCGGTCCAGTTGTGGAAATATTCATGGGCGACCACGCTTTCGATGCGGGCGTAATCGTCGTCGGTGGCGGTCTCCGGCGAAGCCAGCAGCACCTTGTCGTTGAAGATGTTGAGGCCCTTGTTCTCCATCGCCCCCATGTTGAAGGCGCTGACCGCCACGATCATGAAAATGTCGAGATCGTATTCGCGGCCATAGGCCTCTTCGTCCCATTTCATCGCACGTTTCAGCGCGCCCATCGCGTAATGGGCGCGCGGTTCGTTGCCATGCTCGACGAAGATTTCCAGCGCGATGCTGCGCCCGGTCATGGTGGTGAAGCTGTCCCGGATGCTGCCAAGATCGCCTGCCACCAGGGCGAAGAGATAGGAGGGTTTGGGAAAGGGGTCATGCCAGACCGCGAAATGCCTGCCGCCCCCACTTTCATTCGAAGAGGGCAGCGGCCCCGCCTTGACGCGGTTGCCGTTGGACAGCAGCACCGGATATTGCTGGCGGTCGGCCTCGATCCGCACGGTGAAAACCGAAAGATTGTCGGGCCTGTCCAGGAAATAGGTGATGCGGCGGAAGCCTTCCGGCTCGCACTGGGTGCAGAACATGCCGCCGGACTGGTAGAGCCCTTCCAGGGCCGTGTTGGCCGCCGGGGCGATCTCGCTGACGATCTCCAGCGTGAAATGGTCCGGCACCGCGGCGATGGTGAGGCCCTTGCCGTCCAGGACGTAGTCGGCGCCATTCAACATCCGTCCATCCAGCACCACCGAGAGCAGCTTCTGCTCCTCGCCGTCCAGCCGCAGCGGCGCCGAGGCGTCCCCCTTGCGGGCGATCGTCAGCTTCGATCTCACCCGCGTGGCATTGGGATCGAGCGCGAAATCCAGGTCCGCCGTCTCGATGCGGAAATCGGGCGCCCGGTAATCGGCAAGATGAATGGCGCGGGGTTCTTCGGTGCGCATCGAATTCTCGTAAAAGGGGAGAATTCGAGACTAGCCGGAACGCGCCTGTCCTGTCATGTGCGTGGAGGGCAGGGGCCGTTACTGGCCCTTCACATGCGCCAGGAGGTCCTGCGCCTGATGCGCCAGGTCGGCCAGGGCGTCAGGCATGTCCTCGCCCGATTTGCGCACCCAGTCCACCAGGCCGCCGGCGAAGGCCGCCAGCTGCGGCGCGCTGGCGATCAGCCGGGCCTGCTCCTCGACCTTGCCGGGGTCGAGGTCGTATTCGGCGCCGGGCACGCGCCAGCCGCCCCACTCTTCCTTGCCGGTGATGACCACCGGATAGGTGCCGGGAACGGGATGGCGGGAACAGTCTTCCGCCGCCTGCCACTTGTTGCGGGCGCGCACCACGCGCCATTGCTGGCCGCTGGCCGTGGCCTTGTCGCTCATCGGTTCTTCGCTGACCAGCTCCTCGGCGGTGAATTCGCGCCCCAGGCCGACGTCGTAATGGACGCGGATCGGCTCATCCAGGCCCTTGGCCCAGTGCGGCACGACATGCTCGACCAGCGCCCAGGTGCCCACCGGCTTGACGTAAACCCGCTGGTTCTTGTGGAACTGGGCCTTGGCCATGGCGCGCGCAAATCCGGAGTTTCGGGCGCGATTGTGCGGCGGGCGCTGTTAAACCGCGGTTAAGACAGTGTTGCGGCTTTGAGGGAACCTTCGCATAGTGGGCGGGAAAATGCTCAGCCCGTGCCGGAAAATCTGTGTTTACGATCCCGTGCGCGACATCTGCGCCGGTTGTGGCCGCACCCTGGCGGAGATCGAGAACTGGCTGGAGATGAGCGACGAGGAACGGCAGACCGTGGCGGAAAAACTGCCGGAGCGGCTCAAGCCTTTGCCAGCCAGTTGAGCTCCCGCGCCAGGGTCACATTCTCCCCGATGACGATGATGGCCAGCGCCGGGCTTTTCTCCGCCGCGGCGGCCAGGCCGCCCAGGGTCGTGATCGAAACCTGCTGGTCGGGCCGCGCGGCATTGGCGACGATGGCGGCGGGCTCGTCCGCGCTGCGACCGCCCGCCATCAGCACCTGTGCGATCTCGCCGGCGAATTTGCGACCCATGTAGAAGACCAGTGTCGGCGCGCTCTTCGCCACCCGGCCCCAGTCCAGATGCGGCAATTTTCCGTCGCTGCCATGGCCGGTGATGAAGGTGACGGCATGGTTGGTGTCGCGGTGGGT
>CAZYGO010000387.1:0-3024 GCA_964647455.1 uncultured Rhizobium sp. | reverse complement strand
GCGCCTCGTCAGTCAGGCCGTGATTGTCCTTCACCACCACCGGCTCGGCCAGCAGGTCCAGCGCCGGCAGCTGGTATTCGCCGCCGCCCAGATTCAGCGCGGTCTGCTTGCGCTTGTCGCTGGCAACGACCTTGCGGGCGGCATCGCGCTTGACGCGGCCTTCGCGGCGTTCGGCCAGGCGGCGCGAGGCCAGCGATTCCGCCGGCGCCTCGTCCTCTTCCTCGAAATGATAGCCCTCATCATCGTCATCGGCATGAGGCTCATGCCGTTCGTCGTCTTCTTCCTTGGCGGCGCGGCTGAAATTGGCGAGCTTCAGCATCCCGCCCAGCCAGGTCATCCCGGCAGGAATGTTCCCCAGCGCCCGGACAATCGGCCGCGCGCGCAGGCCCGTGGCCAGGAAGGACAGCGGCAGGCCCGCCAGCAGCAGCACCAGCGGCAGCACGATGGCTGCCCATGGGGCGTTCCACACCAGCGCCGCATGGGTGGAAAGACCGCGCGCAGCAATGCCGATCAGCCCGCCCGCGCCCGCCGGCAGCGTCGCCGGCGCCGGCACCACCCCCAGGCCCGCCGCCACGGTCACCGTGCCCAGCGGCCAGGCCACCGCCCGCCACATGGCATGCTTCAGGCTCTTGCCCAGCAGCGCCGCCATGCCCCAGGCAAGCAGCGGCGCCAGCGCGCAGACAGAGGCGAAGCCGAAGCTCTGCAGCAAAAGGTCGGCCGCCACCGCGCCAAACGGTCCCATCCAGTTGGCGGCTTCATGGCCGGTGGCGTTGTTGATGCTGGGATCGGCGGAATTGTAGCTGGCCAGCGCCAGCAGGGCGGCCATCGCCGCCAGCACCAGCAAGAGCCCGGCGCCGCGCATGACCAGGATACGCAGCAGCCGGGCCATGGCGCGCCTGGCGTCGGCCATGGCATCGGCCATCACGCTGCCGCGGGCGCGGGGTGAATAAACGGTGCTTGCCTTAGCCATGCGGTGCTCCTGAGGCTCGCGGCTTTTTGTTTGCCCCCATCTGTCGCCTCGCGGGCGCTATGCGCCCTGCCGGCGACATCTTCCCCCGCCAACGGCTTCGCCGCGTGGGGGAAGAGTCCGAGACAAGCCCAACCAGCCGCTAGGCCCGGTCCAGAAAATTCCGTACCCTTTCGAGTGCGGTAAGAATGGTTGACAAATCGCTAACGAGGGCGACCCGGACGTAGGAAAATCCAGGGTTTGTGCGGGTTTTTCCGGGTTCGGATTCGCGGCCCATATAGGCGCCGGGCAGCACCTTGATCCCTTCCTGGCGCCACAGGCCAAGGGCGGCCTCCTCGCCATTGCCGACCGGCAGCCAGAGGAAGAAGCCGCCGCCAGGCACTCTGAAATTGTTTGGGGGCATCCGGCCCGCCAGGATGCGTTCCGCCGCCGCCATCTTCTCCTGATAGGCGGCACGGCCCGCCGCCACGTGCGCCTCGTCGCGCCAGCAGGCGGCGCTGGCGGCCAGGATAGGCGTGGGCACCTGCGGCCCTGCCACGTTGCGGAAGGCGCGGAATTTGGCGATCAGGTTGGCGCAGCCCGCCACCATGCCGCTGCGCAGGCCCGGCAGGCCCGAGCGCTTCGACAGCGAATGGAAGGTCAGCAGCCGCGAAAAGCCGTTCGACCCGGCAAAGCGCGCGGTGAGGGCGCAGGTTGGCGGCGCATCGAACCAGATATCTGCATAGCATTCATCCGCCAGCACGATGAAATCATGGCGTTCGGCCAGTTCGAACAGCCGGTTCCAGTAGGCGGCGTCGGCCACGGCGCCTTCGGGATTGGACGGCGAGCAGACATAGACGGCGGCGATGCGCTCCAGCACGGCGACGGGCAGCGAGCCATAGTCGGGCAGGAAGCCATTCTGCGCCAGCGCCGGCACATAGAGCGGCTCGGCGCCGGATGCCAGGGCGGCGGCGGCATAGACCTGGTAGAAGGGATTGGGCATGGCGACGATGGGGCGCGCGCCCGCCTTGCGCTCCGGCACGAACGGAAACAGGACCGAGAACAGGCCGTCGCGCGTGCCGTTCAGCGGCAGGACATGGCGTTCGGGATCGATGCGGTCCGCCGGCAGGCCAAAGCGGCGCGTCACCCAGCCCGCCGCCGCCTGTCGCCATTCCTCCGTGCCGGCGATCTGGGGATAGTTGCCGAAGCGGGCGGCCTCGCGCGCCAGCGCCTCCTTCACGAAGTCCGGGACCGCGCCCGACGGATCGCCCAGCGCCAGGCTGATCGGCTCGTGGCCCGGCTTTTCATCGCCCAGAAGCGCGGCCAGGCGCGCGAACGGGCCGTCGGGAAGGGCGGAAAGGCGGGTCTCGGGCATGGCGCCGGAATGTACTTGCCCCCGCCGATCCGTCAAAGCGGGAGCACGAGCGCCGCAGCGGGCGGTAGGGACAGCGTAGACCGCCGCGGCGCGGCTCTCCGCTAGGGCAAAGCCCCGCCTCCCCCTTCGCGTGCGAAGCACGCAGGAAGGGGAGGTGCCCGTAGCTGGCCAGGCGCGAAGCGCCGGTTAAGCCAGCGAAAGGCGGAGGGGTTCACTAAAAAAGAAAAGGGGCGGGTCTTGCGACCCGCCCCAGTTCGTTCAGGGAAAAAGAAACCTAGCCGTGCACCGTTTCGCCGTGCAGGTTGATGTCGAGACCCTCGACCTCGACTTCCGGCGAGACGCGCAGGCCGATGACCAGGTCAACCACCTTCAGGATGATGAAGGTGACGACGGCGCAGTAGACGAACACGGCGCCGACATCCTTGAACTGGGCGATCATCTGATCGAAGTTCCCATCGGTCAGCCAGCCGCCCTTCGGATACACCGAGTTGATGGCGCCCTTGGCGAACATGCCGGTCATGATGGCGCCGAGCGCGCCGCCCACGCCATGCACGCCCCAGGCGTCGAGCGCGTCGTCATAGCCGAACATCTTCTTCACCCACACCGCCGAGACGTAGCAGACCACGCCCGCCGCGATGCCGATGATGAGGGCGCCGACCGGATCGACGACGCCCGAAGCCGGGGTGATCGCGACAAGGCCCGC
>CAZYGO010000386.1:0-3203 GCA_964647455.1 uncultured Rhizobium sp. | reverse complement strand
GCCCCATCAGGCCGCGCCGCGACAGGCCGGTCTTCTTTTCCACGTTTCCCAAGCGTCGAAACATCCCAGGGATAAAATGGTTAAGTTTGCGCGGCCGCCGCGTCCGGGAGCGGCGCCGCGCCCGCCCACCGCGCCGCGCGCCACGCCGGTCATGCCGGCGGGCGAGAGCATGTAGTCGCGCTTGGCATTCTGGCTGCGGGCGATGCCAATGATCATGAATTCCAGCGGCGCCGTGCCGGTCTGGGCGAAAGCGCGGGATTCCTCCAGCGCCGCCGGGATGGCGTCGCCCTTGCGGATCGGCAGCGTCTCGCCGCCGATGGTGGCGGTACCCTCGCCGCTCAGCACGTAATAGACCTCGGCGATGTCCTTCTTGGTCTCCGGTCCGACGCTGGTGCCGGGCGGCAGGGCCAGGTGATCGACATAGGCCCAGGTCGAATAGAATTCCGCCGGGTTCAGGCCGCGGTGGAACTGGACCGTGCCCTTGCCGCCCATGAAATTCTCCACCGGCCGGTCAAGCGAACGCGACAGGTCCATGTGGATGAATTGCGGGATGGCGTCCTTGGGCGCGCCGACGCGGCCGTCATCCATGTTGGTGGCGTCGTAATGGCGGGGCAGCAGATCGACATTGATGTTCATCCACTGCACATTTTCCTTCGACTGGTTGGTGATGGCGTGGCTGTGGCCCAGCCGCGCCACCGCGCCCGCCGCCGTGTCGGTCTTCAGCACCGCGGCGCGGCTGTCGATGGAATATTCCGCCTCGCCATTGAAGATCACGAACATCTCCTCGCAGAAATTGTGGAAATGCTCGCCAATGCCGCCACCCGGCGGCAGGTAGCCGCGATGCAGGAAATGCAGATTGACGCCGAGGTTGAACTTGGCCTCGCTGGGGCCGGCATCGCTGAACAGCGCGTAATAGTTCATCGGCCCGGAGCCGTTGTGCACCGAGGGCCTGGCCTGCATCTTCGCCGGATCGGTGTGGGCGATGCGCTCGGCCAGCGGCACATGCACGCGGCTGAGCGGGCTGGAGGCGGTATAGGGATCTTCCGGCAGGGTCATGCCGATCGGTTGCGCCAACGCCGCCGGCGCCAGCGTGGCAAGCAGCACTCCCGACCAGGCCAGCGTCTTCATGCCCCACCCCGAAAACGATTTTTCGGAAGCTTAACCGTCCATTCCGCCTTCGCCAAAGGCTGTTTTGCGGGCATGGCGCGAAATGCTGCAGCGCGAAACCGTGGAATGAGAGGCGGGAGTTTCTTCGGAACGGCACCCGTCGCGGCGGGTTCATGTCATGGGACTGACGGGCACAACCCTCCCCATAAAGGACGAGTCATGAACAACAACCAGCAGAACCAAGGCGGACAGCAGAAGCAGCAGAAGCACCAGGACCAGAGCCGTTCCGGCCAGCAGGGCAGCCAGCAGCAGCGCCAGCCGGCGCAGCAGAGCCAGGAGCGCGACAGCCAGAGCGGTGGCCAGAGCGGCAGCCAGGACAGCCAGTCCCGCCGGCCGCAGCAGTAATCCGGCAATCGTGGAAGGGAACCCGGCCCACGCGCCGGGTTCCCTTTTTCGGTTCCTTCCGTGCCACCGGCGCACCTGCCTGCGCGTTATCTTCCTGCAAGTGGATGGAGGTGACGATGCTGCGCGAAACGCCCGCGCCCAGGATGCCGGACCCGGCGCTCCGGCAAAAACCGGCCCTGACCCGGGAAGAGAAGATCGACCGCCAGGTGGAAGAGAGCTTCCCCGCCTCGGACCCGCCCTCCTATTCTGGCGGCAACCACGCCATCGGCGCCCCGGCGGGCCGCGAAAGCGAAAGCCCGACGGCCGACACGCCCGAAGTCCGCGATGCGGAAAAGAAGGTCAGGGACGGCACCGTCGCCACCGACAAATACTGACAGCTAGTACTGACGGCTAGCGGATCGCGTTCAGCACGATGGCTTCGGTCAGCACCTGCGGCAGCACTGCGGGCGTTGCCGCGCCCGGGGCGTAATAGAGATAGAGCGGCGGCCCGGCGCGGCCATGCGCCGTCAGCAGCGCCGTGCCTTCCGGATTGCGGTTGGTCCAGTCCGCCACCAGATAGGCGATCTTGCGGTCGGCGAAGGCCTTCTGCACCGCCGCCCGTGACAGCGAGGTCTGTTCATTGACCAGGCAGGAGATGCACCAGGCGGCGGTCGCGTCCACGAAGACGGCGCGGTTCTCCGCCCGCAGCTGCGCCAGCCGCGCGGCGCTATAGGGCTCGCTGCCCGGCATCACGCCGGCCGAGGCGCCCGCGGTCTGTGGCGGCGCATTCTCCAACTGCGCCAGCGCCGTCCCGGCCACCAGCAGCAGCAGGATCACCGTCAGCGTGCCAAGGGCGCGCCCGCGCCCGGAAAGGCCGCGCGTCGCCGTCCACAGCCAGGCGGCAAGCGCCGCCACCACCAGCGCGGCGAACAGGAAGATCAGGCTGTTGGCGCCCGCCTGCACCGCCAGCACCCAGGCCAGCCAGGCGGCGGCGCCATACATCGGGAAGGCGAGGAACTGCTTGAGGCGCAGCATCCAGGGGCCGGGCCTGGGAATGAACGCCAGCGCACCGGGCACCAGGCCCAGGACCAGGAAGGGCAGCGCAAAACCGATGCCCAGCGCCAGGAACACCAGCATCGCCGTCGCCGCGCTTTGCGTCAGGGCGAAACCCAGCGCGGGCGCCATGAACGGCGCGGTGCAGGGCGCGGCCACGGCCACGGCCAGAACGCCGGTGAAGAAGGCGCCGCTCGCCCCGCTCCGCCGGGTCAGGCTTTCGCCGGCGGTGATCGAGCCGACCTCGAAGACGCCGGAAAGATTCAGTCCCACGGCGAAGACCAGCAGGGCGAAGCCAGCCACGGCGATGGGCGATTGCAACTGGAAGCCCCAGCCCACCGCCTCGCCTCCGGCGCGCAGCAGCACCAGCGCCAGGCCCAGCGTCAGGAAGCTCATCACCACGCCGGCCGTGTAGGAGAGCGTCTCCTCCACCACTTCCTTGCGCTCGCTGCCGGCATGGCGCGCCAGCGCCAGCGCCTTCATCGCCAGGATCGGCAACACGCAGGGCATGATGTTGAGGATCAGCCCGCCGATGGCGGCCAGCAGCATCGCCAGCCAGAGCGGTAGCGTGTCCGCCGTGCCGCCGCCATCCGCCGCGGCGAAATCCGCCCCGGAAAAATCAGCGGAAGGCACCGCGCCGGGCGATGCCTTCACGTTCA